>JANWHK010000051.1 GCA_025450395.1 Bacteroidia bacterium | reverse complement strand
CAGGGGTCAATGCCTCGCCGAAAGCAACGGCCTTTGCAGCAATCACATGTTCAAGCGGTCCGCCCTGGGTGCCCGGAAAAACAGCGCCATCTAATACAGCACTCATCATTTTAGGTTCACCTTTAGGCGTTTTTAGTCCCCATGGATTTTCAAAATCCTTGCCCATCAAGATTACACCACCCCTGGGCCCTCTCAGGGTTTTATGGGTTGTTGAAGTCACAATATGGCAATGGGGAATTGGATTATTCAATATACCTGTGGCTATCATGCCGGCAGGATGTGAAATATCAGCCATTAACAAGGCGCCCACACTGTCCGCAATTTCCCTTAGTTTTTTATAATCCCAGTCCCTGCTATAGGAAGAGGCACCGCAAATGATCAGTTTTGGTTTTTCCCGCCTGGCGATGTCACCGATCTTATTAAAATCGATCATGCCCGTACTTTCCTCTACGCCATAAAAACTCGGCACATATAATTTCCCTGAAAAATTCACCGGTGAACCATGTGTAAGGTGTCCGCCATGGCTCAGATCGAATCCCAGTATCTTGTCTCCGGCATTCAGGCAACCTAGCATCACTGCTGCATTTGCCTGGGCTCCACTATGTGGCTGAACATTGGCCCATTCAGCGCCAAATAATTGCTTGACGCGGTCAATTGCCAGCTGTTCCACCTGGTCCACCACTTCACAACCACCATAATATCTCTTACCGGGCAATCCTTCAGCATATTTATTGGTCAAAACACTGCCCATGGCTTCCATTACCTGTTTTGAAACAAAATTCTCAGAGGCGATAAGTTCAATGCCATGTTCCTGGCGGTGTAATTCCTGTTGTATAAGGTCGAAAATGATAGAATCTCTTTGCATTATAGATAAAGGGCAAAACTACAAAAACTTTAGCACATGTAAAAATGCGCAGGAACATGCAAATGAAAGACTTATCGGTTTTATTGAATGATACCCTTGGTTTTTAGACCTTTTACGGGTATATTTGCTTTCTTGGATAAACTTTACGATTATACAAAAATACTACTCCTCTCTCTTTTTGTTTTTTGTGCCTACCAAGTATCGGCACAGGGGAATCGTTTGTCCATCATAAGCACCCCGCCTAAACTTCTTTCGATTTGTGGCATCAATGATTCTGCATATATCGAGGTTTATAATATTTCTTCGGGAACGGTCTCAAATATTACTATTAAACTAATCCTGGCACCAGGGATTAATTATGTAAAAAATTCAGTGAATGGTACAGGTTTATTGGAAAGCAATGTAAGTAACCTGAACCAACCAATCTTCAGTGCACCCAACCTCTTGATTGCCAAAAACTTCAAATTCAGGGTGTTATTGAGTTCAGATTGCAATTTATTGCCGTATTTGAATGCAAATAATACACCGGCTGTAAATATAAGGATTGATTATTTAGGTAATTTTGACCTTGGTTCTTCCATACCATTTTCGGTGAAAGTCCCTTCGGCGCAGTTCACTACCATTACCAACCTGTCGTTTACAGGGGATATAGGTTCAAAGTTTGGGCGCAGTATTACAATCGGAAACTATGGCAAAGGACCTTTGAAAGAGATTAAACTGACAAGGATCAATGGCAAGGATATACAGACTTATTTTGTCAGCAAGGGCGTCACAGTCTATAAAGGAGATACCGTATTCACAACTTTTGGCACTTCATTTTTCAAGACCATCGGCAACCTCGATACTTTCCTTGACCAGAATGAAACCATTACCCTGATAGATTCAAGCCTGATCAAGGGATGCAAAAACATGAATACCAATTTTGAGCTTTCATGGGGTTGTAATGGCAAGACCTGCCAGTTGTCAAAAACATCCGGTTCCGCAATCATCAGCAACAGGACTCCAACCTTAAAGGCGCTGGCATACCCTGTAACCCCAACTTGTTTCAATAACAGCACATTCAAATCTGAGGTCAGGTTTGTAAACATCGGCAATATGCCGGCCAATCAGACGAGGGTATCCATATCCTTAAATTACCCTTACATGACCTCAACTTTCGATACAGGTTCCGTAAGGATTAAAGTAGGATTCAAGAACAAATGGACAAAACCGGTTTTTGACAGCATTACCCCAACATATAACCTGGGATATTATGGGTGTATAGGCTTGTATCCGGTAGGCTTTTTCAGGATGAAATCCCTTAATCTGCAACCAAACGATACATTATATATCACCTGGGATACCAAAACCTGCACACCCCCTCCATGCACGAATGGCATTTACGTGGTGAACAGCTGGGCGTTTTATGCAGAGTTCAGGGACCAGTGCAACAACCTTAAAACAATACCCTGGACCTGGGGCAAGGTATATGATTATAATTATTTCACCTCATCATCCTTTATTCCTACTGACCTCGTCCACAACCAGGTGGGTGAGTTCAGGACCCTGATTTCCGGAGTCGTCATGTTGCCCAGAGCCTCAAGTGCCAGTTACATTGTAGACCTGATATTACCGAAAGGACTGACTCACAGCAAGTTAAAAAAGGACTTTTATTTTATCAATGCCGACCTGGACGCCAACTGGAATCCTGACAGCCTTGTCTTTAAAGGCGATACATTGCGGGGTTATTTCCCCCATCCAGTGCCAATCAATTTGACTAATTCAGAATTGGTATTTTACCTGAAGGCGGATTGCTCCAAACCGGGTGCCAATGGCACCAATACCATCGGTTTACAGATAAGATACAATCCCGACAAGAATTGTAATCCAAGGGAGTGGCATTACCTGACCTGCCAGACCATGCAGACAAAAATACACTGTATTTCCAATTGTAACGGCGGCATGAAATTCACGAATTTTTCCGTCCAAAGGATCAGTTTTGGGAAACCCGATAATAATAATGACGGTATTCCTGATGGAACAGGGAAATTGGATACTTTAAAGATCAGGGAAGAAAGATGTTTTGTAGGTGACACCATTATGGCTGTGTATACCGGTATTGTCAAGCGCACATCCACCATTATTACCTGGCGCAATGCGTACATAGAAAGTACCATCACCAATGGAAATAACCTTGAGATTGCAGGGATACAATTATTGGTATACAGGAGGGGTGTAACCCTTTCATTAAACTGCAACCAGTTGAAAAGCTGGAAAACCCCCTCGGGCGCCAACGCGACATTCAAGATAGATTTGAGTACGGATTCAATGCCGGCTTGTGTTTCATCAGGATTCAGGTACAGTAACGATGACAGCATTATCGTGAATGTGAAATACAGGGTCAGCAAGAACATAGGAGGTGCCACGGTCAATGTGTTGTACAACAACCGTTTCTATACCAGTAATGTGAACAACCCTACGGCAAACATCAACAAGTTCCAATGCGATACCTTCTCAGGGCAAATGATCATGGCCGGATATTATTTTACAGGTTGTTGCAGCGATGTTTACCAGATCAATTCCTGCAGCGAGCTTGCGGTCAATAATTATTTTTACCTGGGTATTGGCGCCTGTTGTTCCAATTACGGTGGCAATAATTATTTTCCATTTGAGTACAGGAATTTTGCCAAATTGAAGTCCGTGAAATTCACAATACCGACGGGGTTCAGGTTCAAGTCAGCTTTCCTGGCACAATACAGGACCAGTGGTTCAAATAAAACAGCTTATGAAACAAAAGATTCAATCAAAGTCAACAATAAAAATGCTTCACCCCTGGTCTTTGATGTATCCAGGTATTATAAAGACTCGGCCAAAGGTGTAATCAATTTGAGCGATGATGGTTTCCATGGATATTTTGTTGCCTATTTAGAACCATCATGCGAAATCCAGAATACAGGCAATAATCCCTTGAAATACGATTTCATTTTTGAAAAGAAAGGTACACTGGGTTCTGGATTTGATACGATTAAAGGAGCGAGTGACGACCAGATGGTTTACAACAAGCCTGTAACAAGTATCAAGCCCACATCGCCTACAATTTATGCCGCACAGGACACCGCGGAATGGGAGCTGATCTACACCAATTATTCATCATCATTCAGCAATATCAATACATGGTTTGCTCCTGATAACAGCGGCGCTATAAAGATCGTACAGATAAAGGATGCATCAAAAGATACTTTGCTGCCTGTAAACAACGGGGTGTTTAAAGCAGGTGTCATGCCGTTCAACAATACCCGGAAATTCAAGGTAAGGGCCATTTATAATTCCTGTAACCCGGACAGTGTGGTGCTTTATTCGGGATGGAATTGCCAGACCTATCCAACGGACCTGGCAAGCTATAACTGTCCAAAGGAAAGGATCGTATTGTACCTGGAACCACAAAACACCCAATACCAGGCATCCCTGACAGATTCGGTAGCCATTGCTGACCTATGCGCTACAACACCCTATACCTATACACTTGAAAACATCGGGGCCACACCCGGTTATAATACAAAGGCTGTTTTAAACCTTCCTATCGGCATGACAGTGGTGGCAGGCTCATGTTACATGAAATATCCGCACAAGAATTCAAAAGTGGCTATTCCTGTGCCGACCCTGAAAAGTGGCACTACTTATGAATGGAACCTGTCGGCTATCAACAGTACCATTGCTTCAGGGTTCAAGGGGGTCAGCGATACCTCAAAAAACAAGATCATTATTTATTTCAGGGTCAAGACGGATTGTGATTATTCAAGCGGCAATTATATCAGGGCAAGCGCATCTGGAAATATTAAATGCGGAAACCCGATAGTCACTTATCCGGCCATCAGCAACCCATTGAATATAAAGGGGGTTACGAGACCTTATTACACTTTGTTGAAAGTAGTGTCAGACAGTATTTTTCCGTGCGAAAAACCCACAATGGTAAAAGTGAGGATCATCAACCTGGGACCCGGCAAGACGGGTGTGGAAGACAAGTACCAAGCCGTTCTCCTTCAAGGCATGAACTACGATTCATCCTTGTACGGCGGTGTTTATAATTCACCAAACAATTCCCTTACAAAAACCAGGAATATCAATGGAGCCACTGAGGTTGAATTCAGCCTGAACAAGGATATCATCCCGGGGGATAGCACGGAATTTGATTTTGGCTATCATTCAGACGGGAAGTACCTGAACTGTGGTCCAGCAGATTTTTACAGCCAATCCGCTGTCAAGCAGGAAGTGGTTTGTGTGTCGGATAATTCCAAATGCAAGATCAATGTTGTGACAGGCAACAGTTTTATCAAGCCGGAAGTGGTAAAAGGCAGTATTTTGTTTTCAAATCTCAAAGCGGCCATCCTGACCACTTCATCCGATTCGGAAACCTTGAACCTGCAATACAGGATCACCAATACAGGCAGCAGGATCAAGGCCAATAAACCTCTTAAATACAAGATTGTGTATGACAAGAACGCTTCAGGCACAGTGGATAAGAATGATATTATCGCCAGGGTGGATTCCCTCAGCCTGAACCTCAATAAAAATGGGTTTACAAATATAAATGTAACGATAAAAGTCAAAGCCGGCCTATCATGCGCGCTATTTATCATCCTGGATTCAGCTTCCTGCAGTTGCACATTCAATACTTCCAAATTCCCGGTACCGGCGCTGAAAAATGCAGGAAGTCCACAGGTGGTTTGCAGTGGAAATAAAATTATAGTAGGCAAGCCTAAAACGAATGGCTATAAATACCTTTGGATTCCTGGAACAGATTTTAACAGCGATACCATCTCCCAACCTGTGGCGATTATAGAAAATCTTAGCTCAAGCGCCATCAATAAAAAATATGTGCTTACCACTTACAGGGGTTCGTGTACTTCAAAAGATACGGTGGATATCCAGGTTTACAGCTTGCCTGTACTGTCACTCATCCAAAAGGACACGGCATTGTGTGAAGGCAAAAACGTTTTGTTGAAAGCCATTTCCACAAACGGGACAGGCGCGCATACCATCAGGTGGCAGCCGGGTATACTGGTAAGCGATAGCACCAAGTTTTTTACGACTAGTAAAACCACAAAAACACAAATGTTTAAGGCTTCTATTACAGATTCAAAAGGTTGCAAGGCAGCGGATAGCATGACGGTGACCATCAGGCCTGTTCCGAAAGCCAGGTTTGGGTTTGCGGAAACCTGCGAAGGGAATTTGTTACAACTCAGAGATTCATCTACCATTACCGGCGACAGCATCGTATTCAATAAATGGTATAATTTAAATACAGATACAGTGAATACCCTTCAGTGGGACCTTGACATGACGGGCAAACTGCAGACATCCGTGAAACTCGAGGTAAAATCTTCTACAGGATGTATGGATTCCATCAGGAGGACTGTGTATTTAAATCCAATACCAAAGGCAGACTTCAGCATTATCAATGCCTGTTTTGGAGACACGGTGAAAACATTGAATTTAAGCAGCTTATCGGTGGGCAGTATCATAAAATACACCTGGAAGACGGGCGATGGCAATACTTTTGTTGCAAATAAGATATTACATGTCTACAATACCTCTGATACATTTGATGTGCAATTAATAGCGGAATCAAATAAAAACTGCCGGGATACAGCCCGGAAGCCGGTAATAGTGTATCCAAGACCTGTTGCTGATTTCAGCGTTGCAGATGTATGCCTGAAAGACAGCAGCCGTTTCATGAACCTGTCTACAATAAACAGGGATAGTATTGTAACCCATTTGTGGACCTCGTCACCTTATAGTTCCTCTTTGATTTCCCCTTCCTTTTTATTTGGGAAAGATACCAGCTATACAATGGCACTGAAGGTGAGTTCAACATTTGGCTGCAGGGACAGTATTACAAAAAAAGCATTTGTACATCCAAACCCTGTTGCAGGTTTCAATGTGAAAAATGTCTGTGAGCAACAAGTGAGCAAAGTGTACAACATGTCTTCCATCAAAAAGGGCAGCGTGAGTACGTGGCAATATAAGCTGGGCGATGGCAGCACTTATAACGCTGCAGATTTTAGCCATACCTTTAATACAGGTGACACATTTAACGTGACCCTGGTTGTGACATCAGACAAGACTTGCAGGGATACATTGACAAAACAGACCGTTGTGTATCCCAAACTCGTACCTGATTTTACGTTTAATGATATTTGCGTTTCAGATGATCTGGTTATAAGCGATAAGACCATCTACACGAATACTGGAATCAATAAATGGTTATGGACCTTTACAGCAACTGATTCGGCCTGGATTAAAAACCCTGTTTACCGCTATGCAAAATGGGGATTTTATGATATCAGCCTAAAAGTGACAAGTAATGAAGGCTGTGTGTATGATACGGGCAAAAAAGTGACCATATATCCACTGCCGCTCGTAGATTTTAAGGATACAAACATCTGTATCGATAACAAGTTTAACCTGGCATCCCTGCTTTCCATACCTTTTGGAACTGTCGATAAGGTTTACTGGAATTTTGGTGATAACACAACATCAACGGTGTTTAATCCTTTTCATGTCTTTCCATCCGCCGGGAATTATAAGGTAAAATTAATCGCGGAAAGTGATTTTGGATGCAAGGATTCAATCACCAAGAACATTTCCAGTTATCCACCGGTAATTGTTGATTTTGCCTGGAAAAATGTATGCCTTGGGGATGTCATGCAATTCAAGGATAAAAGCCTGGTGCCAAACTCAAGCATCATGACCTATACCTGGGACTTTGGCGATGGCTCTACAAGTAAGATAAAGGACCCTTCACACATCTATAAGACTTATGACAGCTTCCTTGTCAGGTTATCCATTGTAACAGGATATAATTGCACATACGACAGTTCGCATATCACAGAAGTTTATCCGGTCCCTGTGGCCATGTTCTCAACCGACCCGGATGTGGGCACAATAGTGGACCCATTGATATACATCAATGACCTGAGTTCAGGCGCTGATACCATCTGGTATGACCTTGGAGACGGAGAAATGTCGGGTATGCGCAACCTTGCGAAAAATTACCCTGACAGTGGTTCGTATTATATCAGGCAATATGCACTTAACAACTATGGTTGTATCGATTCAATTACCAAAAAGATTGTCATCAAGTATTTATTCGTGTTTAATGCACCAACGGCTTTTACACCCAATGATGACGGCACCAATGATGTATATGCACCGGGTGGCATAGGCATTAACAACTATACCATGAGCATCTTTAACCGCTGGGGGGAAATCATTTATTATACGGATAACAGCAGCCCATGGGATGGTACTTACCAGGGAGCGCCGGTAATGGAGGGAGTGTATGCTGTAAGTTTCAAGGTCAGGGATTTTAAGGGAATCTGGCATTACGAAAGCACAAGTTTTGTATTGTTGAGATAAACCGGATTTAATTTTATCTTTGCGTGTATGCAGAATATCCCGTTAGCGGAAAGGGTAAGACCATTAAAACTTGAGGATTTTGTGGGGCAGGAACATTTGACAGGTCCTGGTGCCACCCTGAGAAAGTTTATTGAATCGGGCACAATACCAAGCATGATTTTCTGGGGTCCTCCGGGCGTGGGTAAAACCACTCTTGCGCGCATCATGGGTGAAGCACTCAATATTACCTTCGTACAACTCAGCGCTATCAGCGCAGGTGTCGGCGATGTAAGGAAAATAATAGCGGAAGCAAAGGAAAAAGGAAAGATACTCCTGTTCCTGGATGAAATACACCGCTTTAATAAAAGCCAGCAGGATGCTTTATTGGGTGCAGTGGAATCCGGAAATATCCTCTTGATTGGCGCCACTACTGAAAACCCTTCCTTTGAGGTCAACAATGCACTTTTGTCACGTTGCCAGGTTTATGTTTTAAATGAACTCTCGGCTGAGGACCTCTTGCTGATGGCGAAAAATGCCATTGAAAAGGACGAATTTTTAAGGGAGAAAAACATCCGGATACAGGAACAGGATGCCATGTTGCAATACAGCGGGGGCGATGGCAGAAAACTGTTGAATATTATTGATATGCTGGCCATGCAGGAAAAGTCACCTGTAGTGATTACGGATGAAAAGGTACAGAAGGCGCTGCAAAACAAGCAGATCATCTATGACAAGGCGGGTGAGGAGCATTACAATATCATTTCTGCATTCATCAAAAGCATGAGGGGCAGTGATCCCAATGCGGCGGTCTATTATATGGCGCGCATGATAGAGGGTGGAGAAAATCCTGAATTCATAGCCCGCAGGATGCTGATACTTGCCTCGGAGGACATAGGCAATGCCAATCCCACCGCCCTGGTGCTGGCCACCAATACCATGACAGCTGTGCAGACCATAGGCATGCCTGAAAGCAGGATTATATTGGCCCAATGTGCCACCTACCTGGCATGCAGCCCAAAAAGCAATGCGGCATATATGGCCATAGATAGTGCGATGGCATTGGTGAAACAGACGGGCGCTTTAGCTGTGCCACTGCATCTCAGGAATGCCCCGACAAAACTGATGAAAACTATGGATTACGGGAAAAATTACCAGTATGCCCACGCACATACAGGCAATTTTGTGGAGCAGGAGTTTCTACCTTCCACCATTTCAGGGGCTAAATTCTATGATCCCGGGAATAACCCGCGTGAAAATGAAATGCGCGAATTCTTAAAGAAGAGATGGAAAGAAAAGTATGGATATTAAACCTATGTGAATGCAATCAGAAATGGAAGAAAATTCCCGGGAAATTCCTGAATCTTCAGAAGATTTACGACAAGAGGCATATTACACATATAAGCCATGGATATGCATTTTTATATCCCTGGTTTGTGTTATACTTTGTTTAGGATATAATTTTGACTCTTCGGAAAATTCTTGGGAAAAATACAGGCGATGGGGAGCCCCTGACCCATATGATATCTGGAATGGTGAATTATGGGGCCTGTTTACAGCAAATTTCCTGCATCTCGAATTATGGCATATTGCTTCAAACCTATATTGGTTAGGGGTACTTGGTAAAAAAGTTGAATTCGAATCGAAAGGACCTTTTTTTATCCTGCTGATTTTATCCTCAGGCATCATTTCATCCCTTTACCAACTGGCATTGTCAGGAGAGACTGGAATAGGATTATCAGGGATAGTTTATGCATTATTCGGCTTCATACTCGTAAAATCTTACCTTGATGTGTCATATAAAAATTTCTTGGGTCGGGGACTCGTGAGCCTCTTCATTTTATGGCTGTTCTTTTGTATTTACCTTACCTACAAAAATATTTTGCAGATTGGCAATGCAGCACATTTCGCAGGTCTTTTTTGGGGAATGGTACTTGCGTATACCAGTTCGAAAAGCAACAATCTTGCAAGACTCAAAATCCCTGTCTTCTTATTTGCCTTGTCTTTCTCAACCTTGTATTGGGCCCGTTGGTCTGTCGGTTACCTGAGCCATGAAGCATTTCAACTACACGCAGAAGGAAAATTAGATGAAGCATCAAAAAAATACAGGAGCATCTTGCGAAAAGATCCCAAAAATGAATTTGCATTGGAAAACTTGAAAGGGATAAAAATAGATAGTTTGGGTCATTTAGCCTTTAAGAAGCATCAGGAAGGAGATTTGACGGAAGCTGCAAGACTTTACCGGACGATACTAGCGAAACAGGCGAAAAAGGAAATTACAGATTTTGCAAAGGAAAACTTGAAGATGATCATGGTTGACAGTCTGAGCAAACTGGCGTATAATTTCCATGTGGAGCAAAATATAGTCGCAGCAAACAAATTATATCAGGAAATCCTTAAAATCGACCCCAATAATAAATGGGCCAAAACCAATTTAGGGGTATCTGAATAGTCCGAAGAGGCAAGTTGTAAATTGAATGCATGCCTAGGGTCCCACACCAAGGAAAAATCACTGCAAAAACTTGCTGTTAAAGAGTTTTAAACATCATTTTATTTCACATTTTTTTTAATTACCTTTGCACTCTTTTATAAAAAATAAAGATGTACCGTACCCTTCAACAGATGAATTGGCCTGCTATTGAGGAAGAAGTTTTAAAGTATTGGGAAACCGATCAGACTTTTTCCAAGAGTGTGGAGAACCGCCCGGCCGATAAACCGTTTATTTTCTATGAAGGTCCCCCAAGTGCCAACGGTATGCCCGGAATTCACCATGTGATGGCACGTGCTATCAAGGACCTGTTCTGCAGGTACAAGACCCTGCAGGGTTTCAGGGTGGAGCGCAAGGGTGGCTGGGATACCCATGGCCTTCCGATAGAACTGCAGGTTGAAAAAAGACTTGGCATCACCAAGGAGGATATCGGGAAAACCATTTCCGTTGAGCAATACAACGCAGAATGCAGGAAGGATGTCATGGAATTCAAGGATCAATGGGATCAGCTGACTGTAAAAATGGGATATTGGGTGGACCTGGATCATCCTTACATCACCTATGAAAATGAGTACATAGAGACACTCTGGTACCTGCTAAAACAGATACATCAGAAGGGATACCTGTACCAGGGATATACCATACAACCTTATAGTCCTGCTGCAGGAACAGGCTTGTCTTCTCACGAACTGAACCAGCCCGGCACTTACAAGCCGGTAAAGGATACCACAGCTGTCGCGATGTTCAAGGTAGCTGAGAACTCATTGGATCACATACTTCAATCATCGGGTTTGGACCACACCGGCGAGAATTTTTATTTCCTGGCCTGGACGACCACACCATGGACATTACCAAGCAATACAGCGCTGGCAGTCGGTAAGAAAATTGATTATGTAGTGGTCAGGACATTTAACCACTATTCCTTCAAACCTACAACGGTAATACTGGCAGAAGCCTTGCTCGGCAAGTACTTTAACCAGGATGCGAAGGACCTGCCATTATCAGATTATAAGCCCGGAGATAAACTCATTCCATACCAGATTATTAAAACTGTAAAAGGTGAGGAACTGGAAGGGATCCGCTATAAGCAACTATTGCCTTTCGAAGCCAATAAATTGGAAAATATTGAAGGAGACGCATTTAAAGTCGTATCCGGCGATTTTGTAACCACGGAAGATGGAACAGGTATAGTGCACATCGCACCGAGTTTTGGCGCCGACGATTTCAGGGTGGCGAAGCAAAATGGCATAGGTGCCTTGACCCTGGTGGATAAAAGGGGAAAATTCCTGCCGGAAGTTAAGGATGACGTATTCCTATACGGGGAAGAATATGTAAAGGAGGATTATCTCAGCGATGCGGAGAAAGTATTGGAACTGGCCAGGCAAAAGGAAAAGCTCAGCAGTTTTATACACGACACCAGCAAACTCCATTACCTGAGTGTAGATGAACGCATCACCCTGAAATTACAGAACGAAGACAAACTTTTCAAGAAGGAAAAATACGAACATACCTACCCGCATTGCTGGCGTACGGATAAACCGATACTGTATTACCCGCTGGAAAGCTGGTTTATCAAGACTACAGCCATAAAGGATAAACTGGTAGAATTCAACAAGACCATCAACTGGAAACCTGAATCCACCGGTGAAGGCAGGTTTGGTAACTGGCTGGAAAACCTGGTGGACTGGAACCTTAGCAGGAGCAGGTTCTGGGGTACACCATTGCCTATATGGAGAACAGAAGACGGTGACGAAGAAATATGCATTGGCTCTATAGAGGAGTTATTTGCTGAAATACAAAAGGCAAATACCAAACTTGGCCTTCAGCAGGAAACAGATCTGGCTAAACTGGATCTGCACAAACCCTATGTGGACAATATCATCCTGGTATCATCAACAGGTAAAAAGATGAAAAGAGAGTCAGACCTGATAGATGTCTGGTTTGATAGCGGCGCCATGCCTTATGCACAATGGGGCTTGAAGAACAAGGACCAATGGGCTAAAAACTTCCCGGCTGATTTCATTGCGGAAGGTGTGGACCAGACAAGGGGTTGGTTCTTTACCTTGCACACCATAGCCGTCATGTTATTTGATTCTGTGGCCTTTAAAAATGTATTGGCAAATGGCCTGGTGCTGGATAAAAACGGCAACAAGATGAGCAAACGCCTTGGCAATGCAGTAGATCCATTTGCAACCATCAAGACCTATGGTGCCGATGCCACCAGGTGGTACCTAATTACGAACAGCGACCCCTGGGACAACCTTAAATTCAATATTGAAGGCATAGCCGAAACCCAGAGGAAATTTTTTGGCACCCTGTATAATACCTATTCCTTCTTTGCGATATATGCCAATATCGACCAATACAAGTTTGACGAAGCCCGGCAGGAACCCATCGAAAACCTGGCAGAACTGGACCGCTGGATTTTATCAAGGCTCAATACCTTGCTGGAAACGGTTACGGAGAACATGGATAAATACGATCCTACACCTGCAGCGAGGGCCATTGAGGCGTTTGTATGTGATGACCTGAGCAACTGGTATGTCAGGTTATCCAGAAGGCGTTTCTGGAAGGGTGAAATGAATGACGACAAACAGTCGGCCTATGACACATTGTACACTTGCCTGAACACCGTATCCGGTTTAATGAGTCCGTTTGCACCTTTCTTTTCAGATTGGCTGTTCAGCAGCCTGAAAGCTGACGGGGCAATTTCTTCTGTCCATCTGTCGTTATTACCCTCAGTGAATCAAGGCCTCATTGATATTGAACTTGAAAAAACCATGCAACTTGCCCAGGACCTGAGCAGCCTGGTGCTGAGCCTGAGAAAAAAACACAACCTGAGGGTGAGACAACCCCTGCAGAAAATAATGGTCCCGGTATTGGATGAGCAATTCAGGCAACGCCTCGAACATATTAAAAACCTGGTATTATCTGAGGTGAATATCAAGGAGATAGAATACCTGATGGCCGATAATGCAGTTCTTGTAAAAGGCATTAAGCCGAATTTCAAGGCCCTGGGTCCGAGGATAGGAGCGAATATGAAGGCTTTGACTGCGGTGGTAGCTAACCTGGGCCAGGCAGATATCAAAACCATTGAAAAAGAGGGAAGAATCAACCTGAACCTGGGCCAAACTGAATTTGAATTGTTGTTAAGCGATGTGGAAATCACATCCCAGGACATACCGGGATGGTTAGTTGCAAGTTCAGGAGGGCTTACCGTGGCCCTTGATATTACAATTACGGAGGAATTAAGGAAAGAAGGCATCGCCAGGGAGTTTGTCAACAGGTTGCAAAACCTTCGGAAAGACAAGGGTTTAGACGTTATGGACAGGATAAATGTGAGGGTACAGGCCGATGAATCAACATTACGTGCTTTACTCGATTATAAATTGTATATTTGCAGCGAAATTTTAGCGGACGGCCTTTTTGAAGAAAAAGAACTTTTAAATGGCACTAAAATTGAGATAGATGGAGTTAATTGTAAAATTGAATTAGAAAAAAATGGTTAAGAAAAAAATTGAAGAAAGAGAAAAGACGCGTTACAGCGACGCGGACTTACAAGAGTTTAAGCAATTGATTTTAGATAAATTAAACATTGCTAAGGATGAATTTTCCAAGATGCAAAAATCTTTGCAAAATCCGAATGAAAATGGCGATGAAAATACATCTAACCAATATCTGACTTTGGACGATGGCGCGAGCACCTTTGAAAAGGAGAATTTAAACCAGCTTGCAGCCAGGCAGAAAAAGTTCATCGACAATCTTGAAGCTGCACTCATCAGGATTGAAAATAAAACATACGGCGTATGCAGGGTGACAGGAAAGTTGATCCAGAAGGAAAGATTACAGGCTGTACCACATGCTACGCTTAGTATGGAAGCAAAACTTAACCAATATAAATAGGCTGGTATTTTGTCCTCAGAAGAGACCCAATTTCTCACTTCTGCCGAAGTAAAAAAACCATCATTGAAGAAATGGTTATTGCCTTTTATTGTATTGGTACTGGTGATTGCACTTGACCAGTTCATGAAATATTGGGTGAAACACCACATGATTCTTCACACCGAAAAGAAAATGCTCGGTGACTGGTTCCTGTTTCATTTTACCGAAAATGAAGGCATGGCTTTCGGCATGAAATTTTTTGGTGAAAAAGGCAAATATGCATTATCCATTTTAAGGATATGCGTTTCTATATTTGGGTTCTGGTACCTGATAACACACATAAAAAAAGGCGCCAATATTTGGTTTCTCGTTTGTGTGGCCTTGATACTCGGGGGGGCCCTGGGCAACATCATCGATTGTGTTTTCTATGGTGTATGGTACCAGTCCATCAACGAATACCATGGTGGCTACCTCCTGGGCTGGGTCGTGGATATGTTGTATTTCCCAATCATAGAAACACATTATCCAAGCTGGTCACCTATAAAGCCCGGACAGGAATTCATATTCTTCAGTCCGGTGTTTAACCTTGCTGATGCAGCCATCAGTGCGGGCGTAATCGCCATCATCGTTTTCCAGAAGAAATTTTTCAAAAGACATCACCACGACCAACAAGTTCCTGAACCTCAGGAAATACAATCCGTCCAGGAGGAAAATGCTTACAACACAGGCAATGTTGACAAGGAAGAAAACCTTTAAACCGGTATTTTCCATGAAAAGGGTTTATGTCTTCTTCATCGCTTTTTTTATAGTCAATATCCTGCCCGCCCAGGCAGACGGCATGTTATGGCGTGTATCTGGCAATGGGCTCAAAAAAGCCAGTTACCTGTTCGGGACTATTCATTTATACTGCAACCACGAAAACATTCGCAGAACTGCAATTCAAGCAGCTTTGGATTCCAGCGAAATTGTAGCGATGGAACTTAACCTGAATGATTTTAACACTTTTATAGCCATCATGAAATCCAACATGAAATCATCAGGGAAGAGTTTGAAGAAGATGTTAAATCCTGCAGAATACAGGTTAGTGGACAGTGTTTGCCAGATATTAACAAGTAGTTCCCTTGAAAGTTTCGATAACAAGTCGCCAATTACGGTTTTAGGCCATTTTATCATCTCCAAAGATATAACAGGATGCCAGGGTCCATTGCCCGTTGATATGACCATAGCGGACATGGCTAAAAAAGGAGGGAAGCTAAGTTATGGTCTCGAATCCT
>JANWHK010000050.1 GCA_025450395.1 Bacteroidia bacterium | reverse complement strand
CTTGTTTATCCCGAATTTTAAGCGGAGGTTTGTATCCCTAAAAAGAACAACCATGGAAACGATTAAAGACCTCAGGCTGGCCGTATTGATTGACGCAGACAATGTTCCCTACGCCAATGTGAAGGGCATGTTCGAGGAAATTGCCAAATATGGCACCCCTACATTTAAGCGTATATACGCCGACTGGACCAAACCCACGGTTTCAGGCTGGAAAAATGTATTGCTTGAAAACGCCATCACCCCCATTCAACAATACAGTTATTCAAGCGGCAAGAATTCCAGTGACAGTGCAATGATCATCGATGCGATGGATATACTCTATACCGGCAAGATAGACGGGTTCTGCATCGTCTCCAGCGACAGTGATTTCACCAGACTTGCGACCAGGCTGCGCGAAGCAGGCATGAAAGTAATAGGCATAGGAGAGAAAAAAACACTGAGACCCTTTATCAGTGCCTGCGATAAATTCATTTATATCGAGATACTGAAACCAAAACAGAACGAGGCTCCGCCCAAGGAAAAGGCACCTGACAAACCTTCCAAAAAATCACATGCATCACCAGCTGCAGTATCCAATGAACCCATTACAAAGGTGGATAATGAACTCACCAAACTGGTGAGCGACAGCATTACGGACCTGGCGGATGAAAACGGCTGGACTTTCCTGGCAGACCTCGGCAACATGCTCTTGAAAAAGAAACCTGACTTTGACCCGCGGAATTACGGTTTTGAAAAAATGCTTCCCCTGATCAAAAGCCTGAATAAATTTGAAATAGATGTCAGGGAAACCGGCAAGAAAAATAACAAGCTGGTATTTGTAAAGAACAAATAGTATTAATCCACCTTTATCAAGCCAGCGTTATGACCGCTACCTCAGGCCTGATACCCAGCCTGCCCGGGTAACCAAGGTAACCGAAACCCCTGTTGACATACAGGTATTGCTCACCGGTTTTGTAAATACCTGCCCACTGTTTATACATGTATTTGATAGGGCTCCATTTAATCAACGCGCTTTCGATACCAAATTGCGCACCGTGTGTATGGCCTGAAAGTGTGAGTCCGATATCCTTGTAATTTTTAATCACCTGGTAATCCCAATGACTTGGATCGTGTGAAAGCAATATCTTGACAGGTAATTCCTCTGTTCCTGCATAAGCCTTGGACAATACCCCGTATTTGGCAAAACGGCCCTTGGCGCCGAAATTCTCGACTCCTATGACAGCAATTTTATCCTCCCCGATCTGCAAGGTGCGATTCTCGTTCATCAACAGATCCCAGCCCATGGTCTTGTGCACTTGTATCAGTTTTTCAAGGTTAGCTACCTGCATCGGCGACATATGGGCCTTGCTTGGGAAAGGCGTATTAAATGACTGGGCCTGGTGCCTGTCAGGCCACTGGTGATAATCCCCGTAATCATGATTTCCCAGGATGCTGTATACACCCATAGGCGCTTTCAACTGGCTGAATATACGGATATAATCTTCCGTCATTTCTTCAGCTACACTGTTCACTAGGTCGCCGGTAAAAAAGATCACGTCGGGTTTTTCCTTCATCAGTTTTTCAACGCCCTTGATGACGGCATTCTTGTCCCAGAAACTTCCAGAATGTATATCGCTGAGCTGGCCTATCTTTAATCCCCTGAAACTCTCAGGCAGGTTTTTTAGTGAAACGCGGACGCGGTGCAATTTGTAATTATGGGCTCCCCTCACAACCCCGTAGCCGAGGCCTGCAAATGTAAGACCTCCAAGTCCTGCGCTTATCATCGAGATAAACCTTTTGCGGGATACCAGGAAACCCTTGGCCTCATCTTTATCTACATCCTTGGCGGAAAGAAAGAAAGAAACGATCTTGTGAAGGATACGGTAAACATCTTCCAGCAACAAGGGAATGACCATCAGTATCTTGGCCATGAACATCGCGAAGAACAAACCGGTGAGCATCACCAGGAATGTCCTGCTTGCATTCACGAAATAACCGCCCATTGCCATCAGTGCAAGGGTATACAATACGAGGCTGAACACCCAGAAACCAATGCGGATCATTTTTTGCACCGGCAACCTGAAATCAGAAGTCAAAGTCCTGACCGTCTGGAATGCATACAGGTCAAACAGTATGATGAATGTGACGGTGAAAACGATTCTTATTAGCATTGGAAAAATGGAAGTAACTGAATGGAGCATGGGAAATCAATAGTCAAAATTACGTGATTTCTGCCTGCCTATATTCAAAATGCGTTCATATTTCTTTAAAACCTCAAAACTTTTCGAGAAAACATCCTCCTCAAGATTGATGACCTGCGATTTGCCAATTTCGCCGAATATCCTGAAACCGATGGCAGCCTTCAGGTGCTTTTGAATGACGAGGTTGGTTTTCGCCGAGTATTTGAGGTTCTTGAGGTATGGTATGCTTTTGGCCAAGGTGATTAACTTGTTGACATGCGATGCATCGACCTGGTAATTCCTGTCAAAGCTGTTAACGTCCTTGTATTGCCTGAGCAAACCCGCCAATTCACGGGACATATAATCCAGCAGGTAAATATCGAAGATACGGCTATAAAATAATCCGGGCATCAGTGTTTCAATTTCCGTTGTGTCGTTGATGGTGTCGCGAAGGAATACATCGGGCCTGATGCCACCACCTGCGGTTAACAAACGACCGTTCTTGGAGAAAAATTCTTTCTTTATAGTGGAATCGAGAAGTGGATCCATGGTATCCGCCTGAACATCGCGCTGATAGATCTCGTTGCGGTATAATTCAATATTCTTGGTATAGGTCTTCTGTATACTCCTGCCGCTTGGTGTATAATAACGGGCAATGGTGAGACGTAAAGTGGACCCGTCGGAAAGGCGGAAAGGTTCCTGTACCAGTCCTTTCCCGAATGAACGGTTGCCCATAATCACAGCCCTGTCATTATCCTGCAGCGCACCTGCAAGGATCTCACTTGCAGAAGCTGTGTTATGGTTGATCAGCACTATCAGTTTCCCAACTTTAAAGGTGCCGTTTCCGTCAGCGATATAATCATTTCTCCTGCGGTGCAGACCATACGTATAGGAGATGACCTGGTCCTTTTCAAGGAACTCGTTTGCAATGGCCACGGCTTCATTAAGCAATCCACCGCCGTTGTCGCGCAAATCCAGTATCAGGTCTTTCAAGCCGTTCTTCTTAAGTAAATTCAATGCCGCCAGGAACTGTTTATAGGTATTGCCGCTGAACCTCTCTATCTGAATATAACCCAAGGTCTTGTTCACCATGTAAAATACCTCTGAACTATTGATGATGATTTGACCTCTTGGCACCGCCTTATTCAGGTACTGGTTCGACGACCTCCTGTAAATCAAAAGTCTTGCGATGCTCCCTTCCTCACCCAGGATAGCGCCCTGTACCTGTGCATTGCCCAGGCTATCGGTCAGGTTCACCCCGTTGGCCATTATCAGCCTGTCTCCGGACCTTAAACCCGCCTTTTCAGCAGGTCCTTCCTTATACACATTAAAAACAAAAAGGGTATCCCTGAACTTGATATAGTCAATACCAAGACCTTCGTAATTGCCCCTGATCTGCCTATCTGTCATTTCGGATAGTTGCGGAGGTATATAATTGCTGTGGGGGTCAAGCTGGGACAACATGTATTCAATGGCGTCCTCCTGCAATTGTTCAGTTTTTGTACTGTCTACATAATCTTTTTGAATGATGTCAAATATCTGGGAAAATTTATCCTTGCCTTCCCTGTTGATATGAACGCCCATGGTAATGCCTGCAGCCAGGAAAACAGCGAACAGGAGCGGCTTTACCGCACGCCATCCTGAATTGTTGATTCCTGTATTGCCTGACATGTTTTAGGACTACAAGACGTTTAACAGTTGTTCTTTTATCTTTTCGAGTTCCTCTTTCATAAAAACCACGGCCTGCTGTATTGGGAAAAAATAAGCCTTGCTGCCAAGTGTATTGATTTCCCTTCCTATTTCCTGTGAGATAAAATTAAGTTTTTTTCCGTTTGCCTCCTTTTCGAGGCATTCAAGGAAAAAATTGAGGTGATGTTTTAGGCGGCTCTTTTCCTCGGCAATATCATATTTCTCGAGATAATAGATGATTTCCTGCTCAAAACGGTTTGAATCCACGTTCACATCTTCCTTGTTGTCCGCCAGTGACTGCATCAGCTTTCCCTTGATACTTTCGCGTCTCGGCACTTCTTCTTTCTCTACCGTCTCCAGGTTGAGACTGATCTTGTCGATACAATCCTTCACATAAAGTCCTATAGTCTTTCCTTCCTGTAACCTGAAACTGTCGAATTGCAGGAAGGCAGTCTCAATACTGTTTTTTATCAATTGCCAGTCTTCCTCCAGGCCTTCTGATTCCTCATATTTAATAACATCCGGCAAGGCCATGATGGTACTCCATAAGTCAGGAGTAGCAATGTTCAGTTCCTTTGCCATGTTTTCCAGTTTATCCTTGTATGACTTTGCCAGTGGAAGGTTGATATTGAGAGAATCACCCGCAGTATTATCCTTTTTCTCTGCAATGACGGAAACAGAGACTGAACCCCTGCCTATCCTGAATGTCAGCAATTGCCTCAACTCAATTTCCTTGTCCTTGAAAGACTTTGGCAAACGGATATTCATTTCCAGGAACTTGTTGTTCAAGGACTTGATTTCCGTTCTGATGCGCCAGTTGTCATTTTCTGTTTCTGACGCGCCAAAACCCGTCATGCTTTTAATTTGTACCATTTATTTTTTGTTGAGGTTATAAATACGCCTGCAAAAATCAGCAATATTGCCAATATTTTATGCATGCTGAGTTCATCTTTTTTCAGTAGTATCGCAATGATGCTGGCCAGTATCGGCTGCAGGTAAATATAGGCTCCCACCAATGTGGGACCAGCCTTGAGGATAGCCCATGCATTCAGCAGGTAGGCTATAAAGGTCGTGAAAACAATGATAAATATCATTTCGAGTATGATCTTTGTACCCATCAGGTTGAATTTAGCCTCGGTAAATTCCTGCCAGCCGAAGGGCAATACCATCACAAAACCAAATATGAAGGTATACTTGGAAACCGTAAGCGCGTGGTAATTGGCCAGCAATTCCCTTGCCGTCACGAGGAAAGCCGCATATGAAATGGCATTCAGTATGATCAGGATATCACCAGGCAAGGTCGCCGATGAAAAACTGAAGGACCTGCCAGCCATCAATACAACGCAACCTGCACAGGCTATCAATATACCTATCATTTGCGCCATAATGAGTTTTTGCTTGTTCACCAAAATATTGAGTACGAATACAAAGACAGGCGTGGCGAGCATCAGCACTGCTCCATTAATAGGCGTTGTGATTTCAAGGCCTTTGAAGAACATCAGCATATTCGCTGTAACGCCCAGGAAACTGCAGAGCACAAAGCGCGGACCATGCTTTTTCCAATTGATCTTCTCCTTCTTGATCAGCAGTGAAGCCAGCAGGAACAGCACCATGGCTACACCCACACGGATGATAATGAAACCAAAACCCTGAATGTAGAAAGGCATGATATCCTTTACCAGGCTAAAGGTAACAGCATAAATGAATGCTACTGAAAATAAGGCTATATGTACTAAATACCGAATAAGGCAAATTTACAAGTTACAAGTTACAATTTACAAAGAAGTTACAAATTACAAGTTACAAGTTACAATTTGTTCCAATACATCGTACATCGTATGTCATACATCGTACATTCACATCGTATGTCGTATGTCGTACATCGTAAATTCCTCACCTGACTTTCACAACTCCTTTTACCTGTTGCATGTCATTGTTCTGCAAGCGCAGGTAATAATTGCCAGATACAAGTTGTTCCGCGTCAAAACTTAATGTGTATTGGCCGGCAGCGCGGTTGTCATTGCACAATGTGGCAATGATTCTTCCGCTAAAATCTATCAATTGCAGCAGGGTATATCCTCCGGAGGTCTCAAAATCCACCTTGAGTTTCTCAACAAACGGGTTCGGATATAGCCTGAGGATATTTTCTCCCAGTTTTGCATGAAGTGCACGGTTGCCCGATGTGGAACATGGTGTTTTAATGATGTCCAGTTTCTGGTAGGAATTCTGCAGGATGGCATTGGTATCAGATGGAGACAGGCAGAACCAGTCCTGGAAAATCGTGGAATAGATACTCCTGAAATCATATTGGTGCGGCAGGTTATCCTCAACACCAACTGAAGCAGGAATTACAGGGTTGTTGCCAATCACAGTATTTCCCTTCAGGTTCTTTCCAAAAATGAACATAGGTGCAGCAGCGCCATGGTCGGTACCACTGCTGTCATTGCTTTTTATCCGCCTGCCAAACTCACTGGTAGTGATGCCTAGTACCCTGTCTTCCGTACTCAATTGTTTGCAGTCATCCTGAAAGGCCTTCACCGCATCACCAACCTGTTTCAGGAGATTGGCATGCACACCTGACTCTTTATTGGTGCCATCGGTTTGTATACTGTGTGTGTCAAACCCGCCGATGGACACCATATATAACCTGGTCTTCAGTCCACCTGCAATCAACCTTGAAACAATTTTCAACTGTTCTGCAAGCAAATTGTTCGCCGGATATGTCGCCATATTACTGACCTTATTGGCAGCCGCATTGATAACGGATGTATAATCCGCAGTCTGCCTTGCCTGGGTGCGGATGTACTTGAGCTGCATGCCGGGGTATGAGGCCGGTTCAGGATCGTTTATCCCTGTCACCAGGTTAAAAACATCATTGGGATTGGTGATGGCCATGCCCAGGCTTCCTGCAGGTCCCTGGAGAAGCAGGCTCATCACGGAACCTATCTGTATACCAAGCGGGTCGGGCATATCGGTATTGGGATAACCAACAGGGAAGTTCGGGTATTCAGAATTCAGGTACCTGCCGCCTAAACCACTGGTCCATGTCTGGTCGGCGTCACTGCCACTCATCCAGATATCCGAGCTGCGGAAATGCGAATAATTCTGGTTGGGATAACCTACTCCCTGCACCACCATTGCACGACCATCCGCAAACAACTGCTTCATGCCATCAAATGCCGGATGCCAGCCAAGGGTATCAAAACCTGTCACTTTCAAGAGCTTGTTCTGGGGTATCAATACATTGGGTCGTGCGGCCTGTAAATTTCCATATTGGTCAAGCGGTACAAGTGTATTTAATCCGTCATTGCCACCTACCATGTTGATGATCACCAAAACATGGTCAGTGTCGGTTGTAGCAGCACCCAACTGCTCAAATACACCCAGGCTTTTCAATGGTTTCAGGGCCATGGAATCAATTATGACCGGCACGGTCGCCAATAAGGCTGAATGTTTTAAAAATTCTTTTCTTTTCATTTGCATCGGATTAAGGTTAACACAATTGATATTCGCTGCTTTGCATCAGTAATTCCATCAGTGCTTTCAGGCGTATGATCACGATATTCGACTTGGTCATATTCGAAGGATCGGCCTTATAATCATTCCAGGCATCCGTCCAGTAATGGTCCTGCGACTGTCCTGAAAGCAAGGTGTCCTTTTTGATCTTATCCTTTGTAGCCTGTGAAATATCCAACAGGTAAAATGTGGAGAAGACATCATCTATGAACTGGGCCGGATCCGCAATTGAAACAAACTGTTCTGCAAAGCGGATATGGTCTATGTAAGAATAGAACCCGAAATTCAACATGCTTTTGACATATTTATTCCGTTTGGGCAGGGTATCGCTATTAATCCAAAGTTCATAATACAATGGGGTCTGGTAATACGAAGGCCATCCGCTTACATTCGGCGGGTCACCGAGCGCCTGCTGCATACTGTTCGCTGCTTCATAAAAATTGTAGCGCAATTCCCTGTAATGTATGAAAACATCCGTTGAGAGGTCAGGCGGTGTCACTGCGCATTCCCTGAGCATGCCTGCCACAAAATCCACCGGACTCTTGATCATGGCTCCCATATAGACTGACTGGTAAAAATGATCGCTTTTCAGGAGTTCCTCCATCACCGGCAGGATATTATAACCGTTGGACCTGTATAGATTGGCGAGCGGAGTGATGATATCTGTTTCTACTGTCGGTGTGATATCATAATTGACAAAGAACCGGTAAACCTTGCGCATCATGTATAATGCACATTCGTTGGTGCCGAGTAACATATCTATGAGTTCGTCAAGTTCATTTGCACCGGCAGTGCCAGTCTGCCCGCTGATGACCTTATTGCCGTAAAAAGCAGAAAAGGTCTTGCTTGATATCTCATCGTGCAGATCGGTCCTGAAGGTATATTCCTGGGTATCCCAGTCAATGGTATGACCGGTCAGCACTTTTGCTGCTTCCCGTACATCATCTTCGGTATAATGAGAATCGGGACCCTTGCCAACAGAAAACAATTCCTGTAATTCACGGGCGTAATTTTCATCGGGAGAATATTTTGTATTCAGATAACCGTTGAGATAAAAAGTCATCGCCGGACTCTTTGTCACTTCCAGCATCAATGGCCTCAATTGTCCAAGCGCATACGTTCTGAACAGTTCCACTAGCTTGTAGGCTGGTGCCGCTCCCATACCTGACCGTATCTCTGAACAAAAATGGGAATGCCAGAACAAGATCATTTTTTCCTGTATGCTTCGGCCCTGCAATATCATGTTGCCCAGCCACCAGGCCCTGAGACTTTCACCCCGCAGGAAGTTGGAAGTGCCATCGCCGTAATTGCTGTTGACCCAGGTGGCGCCAAGGGGTACACCGCTGGCATCGTGATAGGGAGAGCCCTCTATGATTATATTTTCGTAATAATTCAGGGGTGGACTCGGTGCAGCAGGTGAACTCAGCAACTCGTCTACCGAGGACTCCATGGTCTTGCCCAGAAAATATTCAATATCGTCCGGCTTTGCGCCGAACATGGTGCGCTTCAACAGGAACACTGCCTGTTTCCTGCCCCATGTACCGCTGTATCTTGTAAGTACAGGCATAATGCGAATAAATTTATAACAAATGTATATGTTATACGTCGTGATACAAAGAAATATTTTATAATTCCATGACCATGTTCAAACGCGCGATGTGGAACCCTTTTTCAAGTATGTTCTTTGTTTGTTTGCTATCAATGTTCAGCAAAGGATTGGTATGGTTCAAATGGATAAAATAGACCTTGTCCTTTTCCGCCGGGGCCAGGTGGTCCAATTTTTTCATGGTTTCTATCACAAATGGATGCGGGATTTCTGAAATATCCCTGTTGTTGATTTCAGCTGCATCGTAAAATGTTGCATCAATAAAGGCATAATCTACATCCCCAATGGCCTTTATAATATCCGTATCCCATTTTTCCCATTTGTCTATATCAGGAATGAACAGGATTTTTTTATGTGGACCTTCAATGATATAACCCACCGTTTCAGAATATTCATCGCGATGGGGTACGGTGAAAGGGGTGACTTTTATATTGGATGTAAGTTGTAAAACCTGCTGCGTGTTCAAAGTCTGCAGATTGATATTACCTGTATTCACCAATTGGCTCCAGGGACCATTCTGCTCCAGGAAAAGGCGCATGCGCGGCATCACATATACTTTAACGCTGTCTGCATCCATGGCTTCCCTGCCCAGGTACATCAGTCCTGCATAATGCCCGATATGTGCATGGGTCAGGAATATGCCGTCAGGTGTTTCCCTGTCACCAAATGTTGTATTCCGGTGAAGCAGTTTCATTTGCCTGGCTATATCCGGACTGGCCTCAAACAGGTAGCTTTTCTTGTTTTGTGGATCTATGATTCCCAGGGAAACCACCTGGCGCTGAATATCCGGATGTGTAAACAGCTCGTTGCAACAAGGCTTCTTACAGGCAATATGTGGCGATCCTGCATCCTGAACGGTTCCTAAAACAATGAGGGAGGTGGATGTGATGGCAGTGGAATCAACTTTATCAGCCTCCGGCTTTTTCACGTTTTGGCATGCCGTGATGCAGGTTAGTAGAAAAAGGCAGGAGTATTTCATCTTAGCGGATAATATGCGAATATAATTGTTTCTTTGAACATAGGTTAATTGTTGGTCGGGAGACCAACAATGGCGTACTACCATGAAGCTCTTTGTGCTAAGCAAGGAAGATAACAATAATGATGTATCCCTAAATCGTACATCCTCACATCATAAATCACATCGTAAATCGTATGTCGTATATCGTAAATAAAAAAGGGTCCCGAAAAACGGAACCCTTTTTTCTATATGATTAAATAAACAGATTTAATTCACTGTTATTTTGGTAGTTGTTGTTACACCGTTCACAGTCACCTTCACAAGGTAAATGCCTTTAGCCTTGTCTTCCAGGTCTACTGTCAAGTCACCGTTTTCAGAAGTGGAACTGTAAACCTTAGTACCAAGAATGCTGAATATTTCAACCTTCATGGTTTGCTTATCGGCATGTTTAACCGTGAATGTTCCGTTGTTCGGATTCGGGTAAATGCTGATACCTCCTAATGCATTCACTGTATTCACCGCTGTGGTTGTTCCGACCTTTTGGGTCACTTCGCAGGTACATCCGGCAGCATTCGTTGCTTTCATGGTCACATTAAAGGTACCGGTATATTGGAATTTGTATTTAGGACTTGGGTCAAGGGATGTTCCACCTTCACCGAAGAACCACTCATATTTGGCATAAGAAGTATTTGATGGCGTAAACTGTGTATTCATTAATCCAAGCTCCTTATAGCTAAACTGGCATATTGGCGACTCACTGACAGTAATGTTTTTCCTGACAGTATCGCTGCAAGCCTGAGGATATGCAACAACCAAAGTTACTGTATAGGTAGTGGTTTGTGCAGGATTGTATAAATTCACCGGTACCATGATGTTGGAATAGGTACTGTTACCAAAATCCCAGTAATATACCATGCCAGACCTGTCACCTTTTGATTTGTTGACAAACTTGGCGGTTTCACCAGAACAGATATCAGCTACTGTGAAGTCTGCCTTTGGCTGAATATAAACAGTGAAATCCTTGGTTGTGCTACCGCTGCAGCCATTTGTATAATCAGCCCTCAGTGTGGCACTGAAAGGACCTTCGAAAGGCCATGTCCTTGTCACATTTTTCTGGTTTGAAGTATAGTTGTCGCTGAAAGTCCAGGTATAAACCGGGTTTGACAATGCCTCAACAGTTGTATTGGTGAATATGGTAGGCACCTTTCCGCAGAACTGGTTGCCGGTAAAGTCAGGCACAGGTGTTGGTTTGATGACCACTGGTTTGGTAATGGAATCCTTGCACTCAAATTCTGATACTGCAAGCAATTTGACCATATAGGTTCCGGCTGTCTTGTAAGCATGTACACCCTCTGAGATTGTAGAACTTGCTCCATCGCCGAAGGTCCAAAGGGCACCTTGTTTACCGGAAGCAATTGTCGACTTATTTGGCAAGATTACATCCGTACTGGCACAAACCGGTGAAATCGGCGCTGTAAAATCAGCCACAGGTCTTGCGAACATATAAGCATTTTTGACCAGGGTAGCCTGGCAACCATTGGCATCAACTTTCAGGGTTACCTTGTATCCTCCGGGTTGAGTATATAAATGGCTTGGGTCTTTTACAGTAGTATTTGGAGATCCATCACCGAAATTCCAGTCGAAAGTCATAACGCCATTTGGCACTGTGCTTTGGTTCTGGAAATCAACTGCTATGCCCTGGCATTTATTATTGGCCTTGAACTTCACATCCGGTATTTCGCTTACCTGTATGGTGATGGTAGTGTCTCTTATAATACCATAAGGATAACTTGTACCTACCAGTCTCACATTATAGGATCCGGCTGCAGGATACAGGTGGAAAGGGTTATCATTATCAGAACTGTCACCATCGCCGAAATACCATTTATATGTCATGTTTCCGGAGTGTATGGAACTCAGGTTAGTGAATGCCACATCATCACCAAAACAAACGGAAGCAGGCAGTTTGAAATTGATTTTAGGTGTTGGTACCACGCGTATAAGGCGTGTCACTATGCTGTCACAACCATTCGGCACATTCTGTACAGTGAATGAAAATGTGATAACACTGTCGAGATAACTGCTTTTACCCATGAAACTCAATTTTCCGTTCGCACCTGTGGAAGGATAAGTAATGTTATACTCGGAAGATGGCACCAATACGCCCCACGCTGTACGCGCTTCAACCGAACTGATGGTCCATTGACTTGAATAGTTGGAATTGCTGAAACCCGTTCCCGGAATCAAATCATATACATTGGTCTTGCTGACCTCTATCAGGTCAGGATCCACTCCTACATTGAACTTGCCCTGGAAAGTGCTGCCCTGTACAAAATCAAAACCGCTTGGTGAAGGTAAAACATCGATGGTGACAAAATTCGTATCATTGCCCTCATACATGTCCCTTGATGCATTCACTGCATATACCGGTAAATTGGTGCCAATATTATTGGTTTTGAAAAAACCGGGGATTGTGATGGTAGTATCAACTCCAACGCCCAGGTTAAGTTGTAGCATTCTGCTAATCCTTGGCTGACCGGGCATATCGATTCCAAGTACCATGTCTTTTGCAGTCACGGGACCATTATTGGTCAGTTTTACAGTGACATCGGCAGGGTGATTGGAACAAAGCGGATTGGGATCAATGATCACTTCGTCGATTGAAATATCAGGATTGCAGGCATAGTTCCTGCAGTAAGACACGTCATCAACCCAAAAGGCTGCAGAGAACAAAGGGTAAATATCAAGGTGTGAAACCCTGCTGGTCCAGTTTGTCCAAGTTCCCTGTGAAGCGCCGTCTATGAATACTTCCCAATTGTTATTGTCAAGATCAACATCGATAATGAGTTCAAACCACTGGTCTTGCGGGTATGTTGTATAGATATAACCACCTACATCAATGTATCCATCGTCATACATATAAACATCAAGTGCCCAGGTAGAACCTACATTGGCTGCACCCTGGAAATTAAAATAGGCACCGGTCTTTGAACTGACCTTCCATCTGGATGTAAATTTAAAATGGCCTGTAGTGTGCAACCCTCCAAAAGGAAGTACCACGTCTTGTGGTCCGCCACCCCATTGGGATTCAAAATAAATTGAATTGCTTCCGCTATATGCATCATTATCCATTACATATACGTCGTCGTAACCGCCCGGGTTGCTGCTCCACGTCGTCCAGACTGAAGATTGGGTACAAAGGTAATCATTGGCATTATAGCTATCAAAATCATCATAAAATGATTGTGCGGTTAAACCAGGGATAGCCATTACAATGCAAAGAACTGCTGTAAAAATTGTTTTCATATTAGAACTTTAAAATTTTAACCACAAAAATAAATGTTAAATTCCTTAAAACCAAACAACAAAATTTTTTTTTGTATCATTTTATTGTCATAATAAAACGTTTAAATATGGCTAAATCGAAAATTACGGTTTTGGTCTAAGTGTTTGTACCCAGGTTTATTATTTTGAGTAGCATTTACTGACTGAATCCAGTCTTGTGTCAG
>JANWHK010000049.1 GCA_025450395.1 Bacteroidia bacterium | reverse complement strand
GAAGTGTGGAATGAAACCAAGATAGCCTCCCAGAAAATGGGTGGATTATTGGCTGTGAACAAGGGGAGCAAGATACCGCCTACATTTAATATCATGGAGTACAAACCCAAGGATGCCATCAACAAAAAACCATACGTATTGGTGGGTAAGGGTGTTGTGTATGATACAGGGGGCCTGAGTTTAAAGCCAACTCCAATGAGTATGGACCACATGAAATGCGATATGGCCGGGAGTGCTGTAGTTGCAGCATCCATGCATGCCGTTGCAAAGCTGAAGCTGCCCGTACACGTGGTGGGTCTTGTGCCGGCCACGGATAACTGGATTGGCGAGAACAGTTATGCACCGGGTGATGTGATCACCATGTATAGTGGCACCACTGTTGAAATAATGAATACGGATGCCGAAGGGCGCCTGGTGCTGGCTGATGCATTGCATTTTGCAAAAAAGCTGAAACCTGAACTAGTCTGTGATTTTGCAACCCTTACCGGAGCTGCTGTGCGGGCCATTGGTCCTTATGCGACAGCCGTGATGGGGAATGCCGGTGAACAGGTGAAACAGGCATTGTTTGAAAGCAGTTATGCCGTGTTCGAAAGATTGGTGGAATTCCCTTTATGGCAGGAATATGGCGATGAACTCAAATCTGATATTGCGGATATGACCAACCTTGGAAAAAGCGAAGGAGGCCAGATAAGTGCAGCAAAATTCCTTGAACATTTCACGGATTATCCATGGATGCACTTCGATATTGCCGGTCCCGCTTTCAATCATGCCCCGGATGCTTATAAGCCTAAAGGAGGCACCGGTGTTGGTGTAAGATTGATGATAGACTTTCTCCAGAAACTAAGCACTAAAAAAAATAAGAAATAACATGAGCAAACCTATTATTGGCATATCTCAAGGTGACCCGAATGGCGTCGGTCTCGAAGTCATTATCCAGACGTTGCAACACCAGATGATCTATGATTATTGCACACCTGTTTTATATGCAAACCCCAAGTCCTTTACATACCATAAAAAGACCCTGAACCTGGAAAAACCGTCTTATACCCTGATCAGGGATATTTCGGAGGCAAGGCCCAACCAGCTTAACCTGATTGTGAGCAGTAATGAACCTGTTGAAATTCAATATGGTGTAGCAAGTGAAACTGCCGGTAAAGAGGCATTCCTGGCCATTAACAGGATGATGCAGGACGCGAAGGCCGGTAAACTGCATGCCATTGTGACGGGACCGGTCAATAAATCAACAATTAAAATAGAACAGGGATTCAGTGGGCATACAGGTTTTATTACGCAATATCTTGGTATGCAGAATTCACTTATGATATTGTACAATGAGGATATTAAAGTGGGTCTTATAACAGAACACCTGCCAATCAGCAAGGTGGCCAATGCAATTTCGAAAGACATTATAGTGGCCAAGCTGAAAATTGCCAATGAAAGCCTCAAAAAGGACTTCGGCCTTTTAAAGCCTAAAATTGCCGTGTTGGGACTGAATCCTCATAATGGGGACAATGGCGCCTTGGGCAATGAAGAAAAGGATATTATCATACCCGCAATTAACGAAGCGAACAACCAGAATATTTTCTGTTTTGGTCCATACAGTGCAGATGGGTTTTTCGGCATGAAGAGTTACCACCAGTTTGACCTGGTATTAGCCATGTACCACGACCAGGGATTAATCCCTTTCAAGTCATTGGCCTTTGAGGATGGGGTCAACTTTACCGCCGGGTTGCCAATTGTAAGGACAAGTCCTGATCACGGCACAGGTTATGATATTGCAGGAAAGAATTGCGCACTGCCACTGAGTTTCACCAATGCCCTATTTGCTGCGATTGAGCTTTATCACCAAAGGAATGAAACCGGTGAATTGAAGAACAATCCACTTAAAATAAGCGAGTTCAGGCGCGAGCGATTCAGGCTTGACCAAGGGTAAAATCTAATTTTGCTGTTGGAGGAAGAATTATTCCACAAACAGGTTTACAAAAGTCCCGGAATGTTTTAATTGGTAAATGGATCCGAGAATTTAGGATTGGTAATCAGGTTATGATCTGTGAGTGTTTTAAGAAAACTGATCAGGGCCACCTTGTCATTTTCTGAAAAGTTGAATTTTTTGACTGTTCCGTTAGACCTGAATTTTTCATCCAGCTGAGGGTGGTTTTGAATGCCATGGCTATAGTGGTCTATAACTTCCTCAAGTGTATTAAACCTGCCATCGTGCATATATGGGCCTGTCAACTCAATATTCCTCAAACTTGGAATTTTAAACTTGCCACTACCTCTTCCGTTGTCTTTGTATACCATATCCAAACCAATATTTGCAGTTCCTTTAGGATTGTCGCCATTGCCAAATCCGCCACCGTCACCACCATATCCGCCTCCCGGGAAATCAGGGGCTGAAAAATTATTGCCACTATGACATTGTGAACATTTCAGGTTATCGCTGAAAAATAACTGCATTCCATATTTTTCGATGGGCGTAAAATCAGTGAATGAATCCAGCTGTCCTTTGTCAAACTTGGATTCCATGGAGAATAAACTATTCACAAATTGGGAAATAGCAGTGCCAATCCTGTCTTTGGTAACTGTTTTATCGCCAAAGGCATTTTCGAATAGTTGAGGATAATAGGATGTCTGGGTCACCTTGGTAACCAGCATTTCATCTGTTTCCATACCCATTTCAAGATGATTGAACACAGGCATCAGGGAGAGTTCATGTGGGGAAGCTGCCCTTGAATCCCAAAACATATTATTATTAAAGAGCGGGTTGAGAATAGACATTGAATTCCTGCCTGTCACCAGGTTGCCGAAACCTGTACTGAAACTTTTATTATCAGCAAAAGCCAGGAATTGTTTATGGCAGGAGCCACAAGAAATGGTATTGTTAATGCTGAGTTTTTTGTCATAAAAGAGCACGCGGCCAAGGGTCACACTGTGATTAGTCATGTTATCCCTTGATGGATCACGTATCAATTCTGTTATATTTTGGTTATTTCCGCCAATGGAAACCGTAAGATAGTCAAACGAATTATTCGACAGATCAGGAACGTCAGAAGATGGTTTCAGGTGTTGTTTCCTGCAACCAGCTATAAATGAGGAACATAATAAAGCTAAAATGAGGCCTGTTTTTAGAAATCCGGCTGAATTTTTCATAAGATATTCAATTTTAGTTTTTCAAAGGTATTACTTTTTGTTTAAATATGTTAAAATGTGCAATAATATTTATCGGAGGGTCAATTTTGGCAATGGGTGAAATGAAATCTTGCCCATTACCAAACCCCAAACCTATTCTTAGTGTCGCCTCTGTGGAAACCGACAAAATATTGGTAACTCTGTACTCTATTCCCCAATGGCATGTTGGTCCGATCAGAAACTCACTTGTAACTGGTGAGTTCGGGACCCTGTTAAAATTGTTGGAAACAGCTTTAATGCCACCGCCAAATCCATAGAAAAAAAGCCATTTGGAACTTATGCTGCGTCTTTTGTCATTGTCAATGCTTAAATACATATTTAGAAAATCATTGTCATCACCAAGACTTAGTCCGTAAGCGAACCTCACACCGGTATTGTGTCTGGAATATATCCTTAACATGATGGAGGCATTGGTGAGTGCCGGGTCAATACGGTTAAACGGTAATATTTGTGCTAATATTGGATTTGTATTAAAACCAAAATACTTTGATTTCGTTGCTTGTTCCTGGGAGAATAAACAAAGGTTGCTAAACAAAAAAGTATAAATGAAGAGTTTGATTTTCATATTAAAACCGGACAACTAAAAACAGGGACGATGGTGCGCTGGGGCTTATGCTGGTAATATATTTGTCTTCGAATGTTTCAAAATTAGAACCATCATTTGCGAAACTGCGGTTTATCTTAATAAAATTGAGATAAAAATTGCCTTCCGTCAGCAGGCTGACCCTTGGAGTAAGGTTAAATACAAATCCGCAAAAAGGGCCAAATCCAAATCCATTTTGCGTGGTTCTGAATTCAGTGGAACTTATGATGCTGAAATTATTGATGTTTGATGTTCGTGTCCTGTTGATGTAATAATAATACCTGCCATCAACACCTCCATAAAATTCAAACCTGTTTCCAAGCTTCCTTCTCCACTCATAACCCAGCAAGGGTGCCCAGGAATTAATATCACTTACACGGGAAGTTCCCGGGCTTTCTTCAGTTATATTGGAAACGTTGAAATTAATGCCAATCCTGAGGGCAGCTTTTTTGGACCTGTTCGTAATCTTAAAACCCATTAAAAAAGGTTCTTCAAATACCGTCTGGATGGTGCCATTGCCTGTAAAACGGCTTAAGGTATTGGATACATTGATAAGGATCTCCAACCTGGATTTACTGATGTTGGTGGAATCTGCCATTAAAGCTGACCCGCTGAATAGAACAATAAATAAAAACACCCATTTAATTTGAATCATAACATGTATCTTTTAAAATCAGTTGAGGCAAACATACTATTTTTATTTTATTTCCGGATGTTATTATTAAATATTGAGTCATTCGTATATCACATATTTTTTTAAAGCTGATAATAAACTTGAATTTACTTTTTGTATCTTCGCAAGTCAGTGTCGAATAAATTCAATTTAATAGCACCATTTTCTCCCATGGGTGATCAACCGGAGGCAATCAGGCAACTGGTGGAAGGTATTGGGAATGGTACACATGCGCAAACCCTCCTGGGTGTGACCGGTAGCGGAAAAACATTTACCATTGCCAATGTGATCGACCAGGTTCAAAAACCGACATTGGTGTTAAGCCATAACAAAACCCTGGTAGCCCAGTTGTATGGTGAATTCAAGCAGTTCTTTCCGGACAATGCCATTGAATATTTTGTTAGTTATTACGATTATTACCAGCCTGAAGCCTTTATTCCTTCCAGCGGAACCTATATTGAGAAGGACCTCAGCATCAATGAGGAAATTGAAAAGATGCGCCTGAAGACTATTTCCTCACTTTTGAGTGGCAGGCGCGATGTGCTGGTGGTCGCTTCAGTAAGCTGCATCTATGGTGCCGGCAATCCATTTGACTATGAAGACAGCATCATACGCCTGAGCAAGGGTGATGTGATGGCGCGAAACGCCCTTTTGCACCGTTTGGTGGATAGCTTGTACAGTCGGACCACTGACGAATTCAAGCGGGGCAATTTCAGGGTGAAGGGTGATATAGTGGATGTGTATCTTGCCAATAATGATTTTGGCTACAGGATATCATTTTTTGGCAATGAAATAGAGGAAATCCAGTCGTTTGAGCCAGGTACGGGGGCTATCATAGAGAACTTGACGGATATCGTCATTTTTCCTGCAAACATTTATGTATCACCTAAAAACCGTCTCAACCAGGCCATTTATGAGATCCAGGATGACCTGGTGGCCCAGCTTGCATTTTTTCAGGAGCAGGGCAAACCTCAGGAGGCCAAAAGATTAGAAGAAAGGGTTAATTTTGACCTGGAAATGATGCGCGAACTTGGCTATTGCAGCGGTATAGAGAATTATAGCCGTTATATGGACAGGAGAAAACCGGGGGACAGGCCTTTCTGTTTATTGGATTACTTTCCCAAGGATTTTTTGCTTGTTGTGGACGAGAGCCATGTCAGCATGCCCCAGGTGAGGGCGATGTACGGTGGTGACAGGGCGCGCAAGATCAACCTGGTGGATTATGGTTTCAGGTTACCTGCCGCAATGGATAACAGGCCATTGAAATTTGAAGAGTTCCAGTCCATGATAGACCAGGTGATATATGTCAGTGCAACCCCAACTGAATATGAAATTCGTGAATCTGAAGGTGTAGTGGTTGAGCAACTGATCAGACCAACAGGTTTATTGGATCCGGTAATTGAAGTGAGACCATGTATAAACCAGGTGGATGACCTCCTGGAAGAGGTGGATGAACGCGTAAAAATGGGTGACAGGGTACTGGTGACGACACTAACCAAACGCATGAGTGAAGAGCTGGCAAAATACATGCATAAACTGGGCATTAAATGCCAGTACATCCATAGCGAAGTAAAAACACTCGACCGTGTGGAGATATTGAGGGACCTGAGATTGGGAAATATTGACGTACTGATAGGCATCAACCTGTTAAGGGAAGGGCTGGATTTGCCTGAGGTGAGTTTTGTGGCGATATTGGACGCTGATAAGGAAGGATTCCTGAGGAGTGTTACCAGCCTGGTGCAGACCATTGGACGGGCTGCAAGGAATGAACGCGGGAAAGTGATCATGTATGCCGACCGCATGACGGACAGCATGCGTAAAACAATTGATGAGACTGAAAGAAGGCGGGAAAGGCAGATTGCGTATAATCTTGAAAACAATATCATACCTTCCACCATCTCAAAATCTGTGGATCAGATCATGAACCAGACAAGTGTGGCAGATGCCAAAAAAGGTGAGGAATTACGTGTTTATTACGAGTCGGACTCTCGCCTGACTGCTGCTGCGGATCCCGTTTTTGATTATATGAGCAAGCCGGAACTGGAAAAAGCAATTAAGGAAACTGAGAAAGCGATGATAAGGGCGGCGAAGGATATGGAGTTTATGGAAGCGGCCAGGTTCAGGGATCAGATCGATATTTTAAAGAAGAAATTGAAACAATAGGCAGACCTTTGGCATGATTTATGTAATTATTATTTTTAAATGATCAGGAGTATAGTTATCGCGCTTTCTTCATTGATGTCCCAGGCCGCTTTTGCCGGGGAAGGAGAGAAAATCGCAAGTTTAATCCAGGGTGGAAATTCGTCCGAACTGGCAAATATGTTTAATACAAGTATTGAGTTGGTTACACCAGCCTCATCCGGAGTGAATACCAGGGAACAAGCCCGTATGGTGCTTGATAATTTTTTCCAAAAGAATCCGCCTGTAAAAGCAACTGTTACCCATGAGACTACCGGGACATCCAACAGTATGATTGTGATAAGCCTTGTAACCAAAACAGGAACCTACAGGATTTCAATTGTGGGGGCCTATAAAAATGGCAACTTCCTGATCAATGAGTTTAAAATCAGTTAGGGGAAAATAAAATCTTAAATAAATAAAAGTACTGCTTTAATTTGCAGTACTTTTTTTTATGCCAAAACGTTTCAAGGACATCAGCAAACATCCGGAGGTAATCAGTATTTTAATGGAAGCACTGAAAGAGGATGTTGGCACGGGTGACCATTCATCACTTTCATGCATTCATGCTGACAAGGTTTCATCTGCAAAGCTCATTTTCAAGGATCAGGGTATCGCTGCCGGCATTTCCATTGCAAAACAGGTATTGATGATGAATGACAGGAATTGTGTTTTCACCTTTTTCAAAAAAGACGGTGACAAAGTGAAAAAAGGTGATATTGGATTCCAGGTAAAAGGCAATGCGCATTCCCTGCTTAAAAGCGAAAGACTCTTGCTCAACATCATGCAGAGACTTAGCGGTATTGCAACAGTTACATGGGAAGCCGCTTCACTGATAAAGGCTTATCATACAAAGATATTGGATACACGCAAAACGACGCCTAACCTAAGGATACTTGAGAAATGGGCCGTAACGGTTGGAGGGGGCTTTAATCACAGGCATGGCTTGTATGACATGATCATGCTGAAAGACAACCATGTGGATGTGGCAGGTGGAATTGTTCCGGCAATCAAGAAAGCGAAACAATATCTTTCAGATAATCACATGGACCTGGAAATAGAGGTTGAGACCAGGAACCTGGATGAAGTAAGACAGGCTTTAACTGCCTTGCCTGTTCAAAGGATTATGCTAGATAATTATACTGCAGATATGACAAGACAGGCTGTTGAATTAATAGCCGGGCGTTGCCAGACAGAAGCCTCAGGTGGTATCACGCTTGATAATATTGAAGATTATGCAAAAGCGGGAGTTGATTTTATTTCATTGGGAATGCTCACACATTCTGTGAAAAGCCTGGATATCAGTTTTAAAATTAAATTGTAGATATTGTCGTTTTTTTGTTAAATTTGCAGTATGTTTAAAAGAATTACATTTATATTTGTTTTTACTTTGGCTGCTTTGTCAGCCAAGGCCCAGTTCAAGATTGAAAATGACACACTTTATGCTGAAGGTTTTGCCAACAACTTTGATCTGTATGCGGAAACGCATATTTATTCGCTGGCGATAGGTCCCCAATTGATCAATTGGCAAAGGACCCTTAACCAGCTTCCTGATCCGAAATGGACAAGCGCAGTTTGCGATATTGTATCCTGCAAGTCAGTAACAACGGATACAGGGTCATTTATATTTGATCCGGGTGATACAGGATTTTTGTCTTTTCATTTTTATCCCACTAATTTTAATGCAAGTGGGAAAATGATTGTACGTTTTTCATTGGCATCCGATCCGCTTCAGGCAGTTGATGTTGTTATTAATGCCAGAGGGTGGAAACCGGTTGGAATTGATCAAATCCAGCATTCAGTTACAAAAGCAACTCCAAATCCGGCCCAAAATACGGTCACATTCAACAATGACCGGATTAAGCAAGGTAAACTTGAAGTATATAATGCCATTGGCCAGATGGTATTAAGCCTGGATTATAACAACAATATGACCGTTGATATCATGGATTTTGCACCAGGAATATACACAGTTAAGATTTTTGACGAATCACATACTTCCTTTTCAAAGATCATAAAGGAATAAGATATTTTTTATCAGGGGAAAGCAGTTATGGATATCCGTAACTGCTTTTTTTATTGCCATTCTTCCTTGGTATGCTGAATGTTTTCCCAAAGCTGATCTTTAAGTTTCTGTATATTTAAGCCTGTAACCGCCGAAATGAACAGTGGTTTCATGCTTTTCAGGTCCTTTTTCATCAGGCTCATCAGTTCTTCATCCATCATATCGCATTTGGTAATGGCAACTATCCTCTTTTTTTCCAGAAGTTCAGGATTAAACTGTTTTAATTCATTCTGCAAGATCTTGTATTCTTTTTTAATGTCCGGGCTGTCTGCCGGGATGAGGAATAACAAAAGTGCATTTCTTTCGATGTGTTTAAGGAAACGGTGTCCAAGTCCCTTGCCTTCATGGGCGCCTTCTATGATACCCGGAATGTCGGCTACTACGAATGAGCGATAGTCACGGTATTGTACCATCCCAAGATTCGGGACAAGTGTTGTAAAAGGGTAATTTGCAATTTCGGGCTTTGCGGCAGATATGACAGATAATAAAGTGGATTTCCCGGCATTGGGGAAGCCCACCAGGCCAACATCCGCGAGTACTTTCAATTCAAGGATTTTCCAGCCTTCAAGCGCGTCCTCTCCCGGTTGGGCATAAGTGGGTGCCTGTTTTGTGGAGGTCTTGAAATGATGATTGCCTTGTCCGCCTCGGCCACCCTTTAATAGTATTTTTTCTTCGCCATCCTTGGTGATTTCAAACAATATCTCACCGGTTTCATGATCTTTGGCAATGGTTCCCAATGGAACTTCTAT
>JANWHK010000048.1 GCA_025450395.1 Bacteroidia bacterium | reverse complement strand
GATAATATCCCTGTATAATTGTAGTTTTGCACCCGAATATGTCAAAACAAGTTTATGTGATAGATGCAGTGCGGACAGCTATTGGAAAATATGCAGGAACACTTGCATCGGTCAGGCCGGATGATATGGCCGCAACTGTGATCAGGGAACTGATGAAAAGAAATCCCGGAATCCCTTTTGAAACTACAGAAGAAGTAATATTAGGCGCCGCCAACCAGGCCGGTGAAGACAACAGGAATGTGGCAAGGATGTCGCTATTATTAGCAGGCCTTCCGGTTACAGTTGCAGGATATACAGTTAACAGGTTATGCGCCAGCGGGCTTCAGGCTATTGCCAATGGATTCATGGAAATAAAACAGGGAAACGGACATCTGTATATTGCCGGAGGAGTGGAAAGTATGACAAGGGCGCCATTCGCGATGGCCAAATCAGAAACCGCATTCGGTCGTGTTCCTGAAATATACGATACCACCATTGGCTGGCGTTTTACCAATCCGGCTTTGGCAGCACTGTACCACCCCTACTCCATGGGAGAAACGGCAGAAAATGTTGCCGAGAGATGGAAAATAAGCAGGGCAATGCAGGATGAATTTGCATACCAGTCGCAGTTGAAATGGCAAGAGGCCGACAAGAAAGGAAAGTTTGCCGAAGAAATAGTACCTGTAAATATTCCCCAGAAAAAAGGTGAAGCCATCGTTTTTGAAAGGGATGAACAACCCAGGATGAGTTCAATAGAAACATTGGGTAATTTAAAACCCGCATTCAAGAAAGGTGGCAGTGTAACAGCCGGAAATTCAAGCGGAGTTAATGATGGCGCAAGTGCCCTGGCTCTCGCATCGCAGGAATTCATAGAAGAACACAAGATTAAACCTATAGCCAGGATATTAGCAAGTGCCGCAGCCGGTGTCGCACCTGAGATCATGGGCGTAGGACCCATTGAGGCTACACGAAAAGCTTTAAAAAGAGCGGGATTGAACATCAGTGATATCGGCCTGTTTGAACTCAACGAAGCATTTGCATCACAAAGTATCGCCTGTATCAGGGAACTAGGCATCAACCCGGATATCGTAAACGTGAACGGGGGAGCTATTGCCATCGGCCACCCTTTGGGTTGCAGCGGTGCAAGGATCAGCACAACACTGATACATGAAATGCAAAAAAGGGATCATGTAAAATATGGGGTAGCGACCATGTGCATTGGGGTCGGTCAAGGACTTGCCATCGTTTATGAAAAGATATAAATCTATATTTCATACCTATTTATAAGCATATTAAAAGTTTTTTGGAATGATTTTTGAACCAGGAAACAAAGCGCGATTAAATTTTCATTAGCAGAAAACAAAAAACACTACCTTCGCATCCCTTGAAGCAAAACTTCAAAATATCGTTCACTTTTATCTTACTAACGTGTATAGCGTTGAGTTCGGTCCTTGGAATTATCCAGGATAAGTCAGTCAGGTTATTTGATATGACCTTCTCTGGTATCCAGCAGGATACAGAGGTAAAAAACACCCCCATAAAGTCCAGCATCCATGAAACTTTCATTGAAAAGGACTTTGTATACGAGAATGAGGAAGAAGGCAATAAGGAAAAGCCTTTTGCCGACCTATCAACATCTCCTGAAGAAACCATCTATTTCATATCAGACTTGTCTGATCATCAACGCAAGGACAATAGCGTCCATTCAGTTTCCCTGCATATTCTATACTGTGTATTCCTGATTTAGGATTTTTTTTCTAAAATTTTCCGGCCTTTTTTTATTCAAAATTGTGCCATTTCCCATTTCTTAAAATCTATTAAAAAAACATTTGTATAGTTTAAATGAAAAATCATATTTCTCATTTTAATGAACATGAAACGATTCATGAATTAAAACATTATTTACCATCGCAAGCTCCTTTAAAGGACTTTATACACCATAATACCCTTCATGCATTCCAGGACCAGAAATTCCACTATGCATTAAGAACCGCCAATACCATATTCGGATACAAGGTATACCTGAGGCTGGATGAATACAGGAACATGTACCATGCAGGCATCATCAAGGACGAAGTACTCGAAAGAATCATCATTGAAAGGCAGGGAAAAGAAAACTTAGCTTCCACCAGGGAAAAGGTCCTTAATATGGATTATGAGACTTCAGTTTTTCCGCGGATCAACAAAGTGAGGGGAAACTGGAAGGAACTCTACAAGATCAATCTTGACAAGACCATCCACCCCATATTGTTCCGCCTGCTGAGCAATTATCTTGACCAGGGGATTTCCATCAGGCACTTCCCTGTATTGCACAAAGGTTTCCTGTCTTCCATAAGGGAAATCGTCAAAAACAGTTACATCAACTTTTTCAAGACAGAAAGAGCGCGGAATCTATTACTGCATTCCCATTGTAAAATGGAAACCCTGCTCAAGATCATCGTTGGCGATGAATCCCTTTATCACGAATATTTATTTGACCAGCAATTTGGCCATCCGGGTTGGTCGGGCATTGTTTCCGTCATTGAAGACCAGAAATCGGCCCTTCTCGACCCAAGGGATATTTCCCTGCACGACCTGATCATTTTGGAACTATTGATGGAAATTGATCTGCTTGATTCAAAATTCGGGGAAAACTGGGACCCTTTGGGAAAAAGGATCATTCACAAGCCGGAAGGTTTATTCGACCCTGTCCCCGAAACTGAATTATCCGAGGCCTATGCCATATGGCAGGAAGCTTACGAGTGGACCTATTACGACCAGGTATTGAACGGCCTCCTGCAGAACAGGGAAAAACCTAAAGCCAGTGAAAATAGCAGTTTTGAAGCCATTTTCTGTATTGATGACAGGGAATCTTCACTGAAAAGATATATCGAATCCATTGATCCGGGAGCAAAGACTCATAGTACACCGGGTTTCTTTAATGTTGAATTCTATTTCCAGCCTGAACACGGAAAATTCAGCACAAAAGTATGTCCGGCACCGCTTACGCCTAAATACCTGATCAAGGAACTGCATACCAAAAATAAAAGGGATACGGATATCCATTTTGCGAAACATTCACATTCGCTGATCAGCGGTTGGCTTATTTCACAGACACTTGGATTCTGGTCGGCGCTAAAACTATTCATCAACATTTTCAAACCTTCCATAAGCCCTGCGACTTCCTATTCATTCAGGCATATGGACAAACACGCCAAACTAACCATAGAGAACAAGAATCCTGAAGACAAGGAACACGGTTTGCAGGTCGGTTTTACAGTCGATGAAATGACGGACCGGGTGGAAGGCCTGTTGAAAAGCATTGGCATGGTGGATGTTGACACCTCACTGATCTACATGGTAGGTCATGGGGCCAGCAGTGTCAACAATACACATTATGCAGGATATGATTGCGGTGCCTGCAGCGGAAGACCGGGCTCAGTGAATGCACGGGTCTTTTCCTTTATGGCGAATCATCCGAAAGTAAGGGAACTCCTGTCAGCCAGGGGCATTAACTTTGCAAACGATGTACAGTTTATCGGGGCCCTGCATGACACCACCAGGGATGAAATCGAATACTATGATGAAGAGCTATTGTCAACCGAAAACCTGGAAAAGCACCTGAAAAATAAAACTGTTTTTGAAAAAGCCCTGGACTTGAATGCCAAGGAAAGATCAAGACGTTTTATCCTGATGGAAACCAAGGGTGAAGCAGAAAAAGTTCACGAGAAAGTCAAACTGAGGTCTGTATCCCTTTTTGAACCGCGTCCTGAACTCAATCATGCCACCAATACGCTTTGTATCGTGGGCAGGAGAAGCCTTACCCAAAATCTTTACCTTGACAGGAGGGCATTCCTGAATTCATTTGATTACCGGGTGGACCCCGAAGGAAAATACCTCTTGAATATACTGAAGGCAGCTGCACCCGTCTGCGGGGGCATCAATCTTGAGTATTATTTTTCAAGGGTGGATAATTACAAGTTGGGAGCCGGGACTAAACTGCCGCATAATGTCATGGGCCTGATAGGTGTTGCCAATGGGGCTGATGGTGACCTGCGCCCGGGATTGCCCAGCCAGATGATAGAAGTTCACGACCCCATCAGGTTAATGGTCATCGTAGAACATTATCCTGAAGTGCTGCTCAACACCATACAAAAGTCACCCGAAACATACGAATGGTTTATCAATGAATGGGTGCATTTAATGGCAATCCATCCCGAAACGAGACGATTATTGAGATTCAGGGATGGCCATTTCACCCCTTATATTCCAGGTGAAGACAAAATTAAGGTCATTAACGACATCATGCCCATCATCGAAACCTCGGAAGAAAATTTACCTGTATTCATCATCCATAACGATTAAGCAATGACCTCTGTAATCAACATATTTATATTAATTCCACTTCTGGGTTTTGTTTTAAGTTTCCTCGTACCGAGCAAAAAAGAACTACTCTTATCAAGGATAGCCTTTTATACTGCAGGGTTAAACCTGCTTTGCTTCTGCATCTTTGCGTTTTTTTGGTTTTCAGCCGGACATCCAGCGCTCAATATCAAGGAAATTGCACTTTATAATACAAAAGGTTATGAGTTCATGCTTGATTTTTATTTCGACAAGATCACAGCCATTTACATTTTGGTAGGCGCCCTGCTCACCTTCCTGATTACGGTTTACAGCAGGTATTACCTGCACAGGGAAATGGGTTATAAACGTTTTTTCAATACCGTGCTTTTTTTCTACCTCGGTTATAACCTGACCATTTTATCGGGTAATTTTGAAACCCTGTTCATGGGATGGGAGATCCTGGGCATTTCATCATTCCTGTTGATCGCTTTTTACCGCGACCGCTATCTGCCGGTCAGGAATGCAGTCAAGGTCTTCTCCATATACCGTATCGGCGATGTGGGCATATTATTGGCGATGTGGGCCAGTCATCATTTATGGCATGAAAACATTACATTCGCAAAATTGCACAATTACGACCTGGTTCATGAACATCTGCAAAGTCACAGCCTGGTGGGAATTTTCATCTCATTGATGATATTGGTTGCAGCCGCTGCCAAGTCTGCACAACTGCCATTTTCATCCTGGCTACCAAGAGCCATGGAAGGACCTACACCATCCAGCGCCATCTTTTATGGTTCACTGTCGGTGCATTTTGGCATATTCCTGCTTTTAAGGACCCAACCTTTCTGGGAACAACAGTTTTCTGTGCGTATACTCATCGCTGTGTTAGGCTTATCAACAAGCATTATTGCCACGCTGATAGCCAGGGTACAGTCTTCCATCAAAAGCCAGATCGCTTATGCGTCTATCGGGCAAATAGGCATTATCTTCATAGAGGTGGCGGCAGGATTCGACAACCTGGCACTTTTCCATTTTGCGGGCAATGCCTTCCTCAGGACCTACCAACTGCTTGTTTCACCATCAGTGGTCAGTTACCTGATCAAGGAACAATTCTATAATTTTGTACCGCGCAAGGAATCCATTGAGGATTCGTTGCCTAAAAAAATTGAATACTCCATCTATATATTAAGTCTTAAAGAATTTAACCTCGACACATTAATGAACAGGATGATATTCTCACCTTTAAAAAACATCGGTAAAAAATTGAATTTTATCAACCTGAAGAATGTGTTCTATTACTTCATACCCGTGTATATCGTTGGGATGTTCTTTATGTACCAGGAAACCCGGCTTCCACCACTTATAAGTGAAATACTGCCAATCTTTTTCTGCTTCACAGGCCTGTTGATGGTTTTAAAATCCTTTTCAGAACGTAATTCACCCATACTTGCCTGGCTGCTCATCATTTTGAACCATTTCTCGATCGCATTAGCCATTTCATTCAATGAGCATTTTGATTTTGAGCATATCATCTATTACCTGAGCGGTATCATACTGTGCGGCACCATAGGTATTTATAGTCTTCACAGGCTTAAATCACTTGAGAAAGCATATTTTGACCTGAACCGCTATTATGGCCATGTCTACGAATATCCGGGACTCGCGCTTGTATTCCTTATTGCCAGCCTGGGGCTGATGGGCTTCCCTATCACATCGACATTTATCGGGGAAGATTTAATCTTCAGCCATATTCATGAACACCAGTTCCTTCTGGCATTTTTCAATTCACTGGCATTCATTATGGGTGGCATATCCATTGTCAGGATGTACGCCCGTTTATTTTTAGGACCACATATAAAAACATATCACGAAACACCATATAAATCATCTTAAAAAAAATCATGAAAAAAATAATTTTCTTCATATCACTCAATTCCATATTATGGGTCTGCAAAGGACAGACCGTCAGTCACAATAACAATCTCTGGCTGCATTACCTGGGCAAAACCATGCTCGGCAAAAAACTATCTGTAACTTTAGAAGGCTCTATGCGATACACCGACTGGGGCAATCAAAAACAGCAGTGGTTCATTCGCCCTTCAGTGGACTACAAGTTTAACAAGCATTTTACCGGAAGCATCGGTTACACGCATTATACGACCTATTCCTACGGAAATCCGGCCATGTTCAAGACACAGATACCTGAAGACCATTTCTGGTTGCAGGGTACTTTTTCACACCAGACAGGCCAGTTGAAAATAAGTAACCGACTGAGGGATGAGAACCGCCTTGTTGGCATACCGGTGAGCGTAACTGATAGTGCGAGCGGCCAGACTACTTATAAAATTGACCACTACCAGTACCGCAACCGTTTCAGGTATATGTTATTGCTTACCTATCCCATCCTGAAAAAGGAAAATGAGACCGTATTGTTCGCAGTACTCGGGGATGAGGCCTTCCTGAATATAGGCAAAGTGAGTGGCGCTACGCTTTTTAACCAGAACCGCATAATTGCAGGGTTCGGATACAACATCAACAAGAAAAACCAGGTACAGTTGAATTATATACACCAGAATATCTGGAATTATACCAATACCATTGTTGAAAATAATCCAAGCATACGCCTGTCTTACATCAACAATTTTTCACTTGCCAAAAAGCAGGACGCAGCAAAAAAATAACAATCATCATCACCACATTTTTCATAACATGGAACAAACCAAAATAGTACCAGAAGACGGTCTCAAGGGATTAAAGCAAAATTTCGTAAGTGACCTTTTATCCGGTTTCAGTATATTCCTGCTTGCATTGCCCCTGAGCCTTGGTATTGCAAAAGCATCGGAGTTTCCTCCGCTCATGGGATTGCTCACAGCCATTATCGGCGGCATCGTGGTCAGTTTCTTCGCCGGGTCAAAGCTCACCATCAAAGGACCTGCGGCAGGCCTCATAGTAATCGTAGCTGGTGCGGTCACAGAGTTCGGGGGAGGTGAAACGGGCTGGCACCTTGCATTGGGAGCCATGGTCGTGGCCGGCATCATACAGATATTATTCGGCGTATTTAAATTGGGCAAACTGACGGACATATTCCCTTTATCGGCTGTTCACGGCATGCTGGCCGCCATAGGCCTTATCATCATCATCAAGCAAATCCCGGTATTTATGGATATCAATCCATCATTGACCAGGGGGAAAGAACCTTTGCAACTGCTCAGGGAAATTCCACAATTTGTGAAAAGCCTCGACCCCAAGGCGACACTTATTGGCGTCATCAGCCTGTGGATCATGATGGGTTGGGGCAAGATCAACCCGCGCGTATTGCGGAAAATCCCTGCACCGCTTGTGGTCATGATGTTCGCCATACCTGCAGAGTTAATACTGGATTTCCAGCATACAGAACCGGCTTATGCCCTAGTGCATATTGGCAACCTGTTTGAAAGCATTAAATACAATGTAAGTTTTGATGGTATTTCACAGACGGGCACCTTTATCAAGTTTGTCGTCATGTTCGCCCTGGTCGGTTCCCTCGAATCCCTGTTAACCGTGAAAGCCATTGACATGAAAGATCCATACAAAAGAAAATCAAACAGCAACAAAGACCTCGTCGCGATTGGCATCGGCAATACACTCGCTGCATTTTTAGGTGGCTTACCAATGATTTCAGAGGTGGCCAGGAGTTCGGCGAATGTAATCAACGGTGCAAAAACCAGGTGGGCCAACTTTTTTCACGGCCTGTTCATCCTTGTATTTGTAGTGTTTGCTTCATATTATATCGAACTGATACCAAATGCCGCGCTTGCTGCCATGTTGATATTTGTAGGCATCAGGCTTACACATCCCAAGGAATTCATCAAGACATTCAAGATAGGAAAGGAACAATTACTCGTATTTACCGTTACCATCATTTTCACATTCGTTGTGGACCTCCTGATTGGTATTGCTGCCGGTATGTTAATGGAAATCATTGTCAATATTCTTAATGGCAAACCTTTAAAAGCCATTTTCAAGGCACCCACCCTGGTTTCATTTACGGAAGATACCTATTTAGTTGAAATTGACCAGGCAGCCGTATTTACGAATTTTATGGGAATCAAGAGAAAACTGGATGCCATTCCACCCGGATTTGCAGTAGAAATTGATTTTGACAAGACCAAACTGATAGACCATACCGTGATGGAAAATATATTGCATTTCAAGCATGATTATGAAGAAAGTGGTGGGACAGTGACCATCTGCGGACTTGATCAGCATACTGCCGTTTCAGAGCATAAAGCTGCGGCAAGAAAGAAAAGATAAAAAAGAGGGGTTTTTAGGTACAGTTGGCATTCCGGGTAAACCGGGGTGCCAATTGTTTTTACAAGAGCGGTGATAACAGCCTCGCTGCTTTTTCCATCAATTGCCTGGGCCTGGACCGCCTGCTCCACCTGGCAGGATCAATTTTTTCAGCGTCTTTCAGATCATTGTAAAAAATATTTTTCAATTCATTGGCGATGTCGAAGTTATACACGATGGCGTTGACTTCAAAATTGAGGTCAAAACTTCGCAGGTCCATATTGGCTGTACCAACTATGGAAATTTCACAATCTGTCACCATGGTCTTGGCATGTAAAAATCCTTTTTTGTACAAATAGATTTCAACCCCTGCATCCAGTAGATCACTATAATAAGAACATGCCGCGAAATTGACAAAGGCCGAATCAGAAACACGGGGAACTAATATCTTTACGGAAAGTCCGCTCAGTGATGCAGTGATCAGGGCATTCATGAGACTTTCACCGGGAATAAAATAGGGGGTTGTGATCAGTATTTCCTTTTTAGCCAGGTTAATCGCTTTCAATACGGAAAACAAAATACTTGGCGTCACTGAATCTGGTCCGCTGGCGACTATCTGCACGACTTTATCATCCTTCATCGGCAAGATGTTGTACGGAGGAAAAAGCTTGTCATCCGGCTTTATCTTGATACCTGAACAAAAATTCCAATCAGACAAAAAAAGGTATTGAAGGTATTGCACGCCGGGCCCATCGATACGCATGTGCGTATCGCGCCAGAACAGCCTTTTTGAACCATCTTTTTTATTGATATACCGGTCGCTTACATTGATGCCGCCAATAAAAGCAGTACAACCATCCACCACGATAATCTTGCGGTGGTTTCGGTAATTGATGCGGTTGGCAAATGGAATAAAGAAAATCTTGTAAAACGTAAATACTTCTATCCCGTTGGCCAACATCCTTTTCTTCATTTTCCTGCGAATGGAACGGCTTCCAAAGTCATCGTAAATAAAACGGACTTTTACACCCTCCCTTGCCTTTTCGACCAGCAGATTTTCGATTGTCCTGCCTATCTCATCGTCATCATAAATATAATATTCTATATGGATATGGTTCCTGGCCTCCCTGATGGCCTTGATCACCTCCGGGAATTTATTTTCCCCGTTAATCAGCAACTTCACTTCATTGTTGGAGGTTAAAGGACTCCTGCTGTCATTCAATAACATATAAGCAAGCTCCTTCTTGTTTTGCAACGCGGCATCACTTTCATTAAATGTCTGTTTGGTATGCCTGTATATGTCCTTCCTCAACCTATCGGCAAGGGCATCGTTCTCTATTAATTTCCTGTTGTATATCTTGCGTTTGCGGTAATTGATGCCGAAAATAAAATAGAATAAAACCCCCACATAAGGTACAAAAAGGGCGAACAGCAAATAGGCTAATGTTTTGGTCGTATTGCGGGTATCGTAGACAATACGTAAACAGACAAGTAAAAGTATGATGGAATAGATAATCCTATAATTCAATGATGCGTTCATATTGTCAATGATTTCCCGGGGTCATTATCGCGAAAATAAGTGTTCAGCAAGTATTTCCAATATTTTATTGCCGATTATGATGAGTATCATCGTACATCGTACATTCCTCCGGTTCCCACATCGTATATCGTATGTCGTATATCGTATGTTTTCCATAGATTTGCATTCTTCATGAACCGCATCGACCGCATTTCGGCCATACTGATACACCTCCAATCGCGTAAAGTGGTGAAGGCGCAGGATATTGCCGACAGGTTCGAGATCAGCCTCAGGACTGTTTACCGAGATATCCGGACACTTGAAGAAGCGGGCATACCGCTTGTAGGGGAAGCCGGCGTAGGATATTCCATCATGGATGGTTACAGGTTGCCGCCGGTAATGTTCACGACCGAAGAGGCCACTGCTTTCCTGACGGCCGAAAAACTAGTTGAGAAACTGACTGATGGCGCTACCAGGGACAGTTACCGCTCGGCCATGTACAAGATCAAGGCGGTACTAAAATCTACAGAGAAAGATTACCTGGAAGACATGGAAGGGCATATTGAGGTGATGGAAAACCGCTACCTGCCAAAGGACAAGAATGAAAGCAGTCACCTGCAGCAGATACTGAAAAGCATTTCCGGGAAACAGGTGCTGAACATGCGGTATTTCTCGAACCATACCCAGGAAAACACCGAAAGGGATGTGGAACCTGTCGGTATCTTTTATTCCGGAAATTACTGGTACATGGTGGCCTATTGCAGGCTCAGGAAGGACTACCGCCATTTCAGGGCCGACCGCATATCGGGCATGAACCATACGGGCAAGAACTTTGATCAACAACATCCTTCGCTGAAATCATTCCTAAAACAGGTCAGCAAGGAAAAAGAACTGCATACGGTCGTCATGCATGTGCCCCGGGATACACTCAAATATTTCGGTGACCAGAAATATTACAATGGTTTTGTGTCGCAGAAAGAATTGAAGGAACGCGTTGAAATGACATTCCTGACTTCTTCGCTGGAAGGATTTGCCAGGTGGTATTTAATGTTCGGGGATATGGCTGAGATAAAAAGTCCGGAGAATTTGAAGGCCAGGGTGAGGGAAATTGCGGGTAGAATAGCGGGGCAGTAAGATTTATTCTTGTCCAATCGGGCTAATTCGAATGCCTAATTTGTTTCGATTCAGCATGAAAAAAAAGTTTTATTGTTAATTGCCAAAACTGTAAAAGATATAAATACTTTTATTATATTTGTCATGTGAAGCTAAAATTACGTCAATTAATTTTTAGCATTTTTTTTCTTTCTTTCCAGTTAAACGCCCAACCTTTTACCCCAGAAGGTGACGGCAACGATGCGCTAAAAAAAGAAGAACTTGCTTATAAAAAGCCTTTGGGCCTGCATCTCGATACGTTAAAAATAAACCTGGTGACCAAGGGCCAATTCAGGCTGTTTGACAACAGTCCGTTTGAGATACATGGCGATACTTTCAGCAAGGCCATACCGGTGCAGGACAGGTTTGGCAATTCGTGCCCGAATTATTACCTCCGGAAAACAGTCTTTAACAGGCAGGCACACAGTTCCAATACCATCACAATCTTTAAAGAAAGGGCTGTTCTTGGAGGATTTGTTGAATATGTCATCGAAATCCCCACACCTGACACCCTCAGGCCTATACTGGTGATCGAGAAACCCAGATTCACGCTCACTTCCCCATTCAAAGCCAGGTGGGTAAGTGCGGAGGAGTTATATCGCATAATATGGAAGGATGGCACTGACAAAAGGCATTATTTACGTCAAAAAAAACATGATGAGAAAGGGAAAGTGGCTCAGGTTTTCTGAGCCCCGAAAAATATTTTATTTCCTGCTGACATACTGTTGTCACTCGGCCGTATTTAGTTTGTATCATTAACAAATTAAATAAGAAAAATTATGACCATCCTAAAAACATTCCTGAAAGAATTAGAGCTTGAAGCTCTTACCACCCGCAAAATGCTGGCCTGTGTTCCAAACGACAAATACGACTGGAAACCACATCCAAAAAGCATGTCCAT
>JANWHK010000047.1 GCA_025450395.1 Bacteroidia bacterium | reverse complement strand
TAAGAGATTACACCCTGATTAACCAGGGCATATTTATACTTTTTGTTGTCCGCCTGGTAAGGACCGGTAATTATTTTGGAAATGGATTTTTCCTGTTTTTTTTCCTTTATTATTTCAGTTACAAGATTGTAAAAAAGAAACTTGCTGAAAAGAAAAAGATCAGGCATTACCCTGCATAGAAGCGCTGCCAGGTTCCTTCTCAGTCATCAAAACAAGATTGAATGGTTTCAACTCCAGAAGAATAAAATAGAGGAAAAGCGGGATATTCAGGTAGAAGTACCGCCCGTTATTGGTTCCGAATGTGGCGGCAAAACTCAACATGGTTATCTCGGCCAACAAGACAAGCGTAATAAATAAATTGTGCCTGTTAATGGTAAAACCCTTTATTTTTTTGTAAACCAATATGAATATATAAACCAGGTAAATATTCATTGTCATTAAACTTTGCTTGATCAAGGGTATCAATTGCAAATCATTTTCCCATAAGGTAGCCCATAAAAATTCAGGACTTGTCTGGTGGCTCCAGTGACTTGTATGAAAGACTGTTTTCCTCAATATGATATAAGTTACAAAACAAGCTATTGAGAGAATAAACACCAAAAGGTGATACCTGTTTCTCCCGTATTTAAAGAAGTCCATCAAGGCTATCACCATAAAAGCAAGAAAATAATATTCACGCTGGAATATCAAGGCGACAAAAAAAGGCAGCATCCAGTAACTCCTTTGGATATAAAAATAAACCACCCAGGTAAATATCAGGACCGATAAGGCATCAGGGCCTGGCATCATTAAGTAGAATATGGTCCCAAATCCAAGTAAATATGCAAGTCCGGCCAAAAAAGCCATAATCCTTGAAAATTTGAGTTTTACGAATACAAGGAATAAAGAGAAGGATGTCGCCGAGATACAGAAGAAGTTAAAAAATATACTGTTAAAAAATATCCTCTTATTAATTAATGGATAGGCATCTACAGAACATTCCGTGTTATACATCAAGCCGATTTTATCCATATAATGAATGCAGCTGGCACTGATCAGCCTCATGTTAAAGGGTGATGGCACGTCAGGTGCATTTAAATCCCCGTACAATTTCAGGTAGTGTTTTACATCGTCATACCCCATGAGCAGAACACCGAATTTGTATACATAATAGAACATCGGAAATACCAGTAGTACATAAATAATTAAAATGTGGAGATTCAGGTCACGTAGTCTTTTTATCATGTCTTTATTTTTTTATCATTATTCTTCTTATGTTTCCCAATGCATACCGCAGTTCGTTCATGTTCCAGTATGACTCGATATTGATGCGCTCAATCCTGCCCGGAGCCGGTGTTGGGAAATTATAACCGTAATAGGTCGTAAAGTGATAATTGTAATACCTGTTAATCAAGTCTTCCTGCATTTTTCCAACGGATATATCCGTATTGTTGATGGAACAAAAATATGGAACCTCAATTGATAAACGGCTTTCTATACATTTTTTTGATTCCAATATTTCAAAAGTTGATTTCTCTTCATTGTCGCCTTTTACCAAGGTATGAGAATATGTATGGGAGCCTATTTTATGCCCTTCACTTATGGCTTCCCGGAGGGTCTCCCAACCCATTGGGGTAAAATCCTCTTCTTCTGTTTCCATTTTATTCACATAGCCTGGCCTTATAAACGTTGAAAGGAAATCCCGGGGCTGATCGGATTCAATGAATGCGGGTATGACAAAAAAACAGGCTTTAACATTATTTTCATTCAGCAGTCTTATCGCATTTATATTGTTCTTCATGCCATCGTCAAATGTCAGCAATAATGATGCTTTTAAAGTATCAGGACGTTTACCTCCCTTGCAAATCTCCTCAAATTCATCGGGGTTCAGGATATGAAAGTGTTTCCTGTAATATTCTAAATGTTGTTCAAAATTAGGCATCAGACTTTTGGGCGTACCATGGTAATTGATCACGTAAATGCCTTTACTTTTCGTGTTAATGAAAAACAAAAAGCGTTCAATGATACCCAGTATATTTTTGATTATTCTGCCCAAAATCTCTACCAGGTATCTATATCCGATCTATAAAGCGTCCAGTCTTCGGTGCGCATGTCACTTGCATATTTGGTGATAAAATATATTTTCCTGTCAATTTTTTTTAGTCCGTAATCCATGACCTTTTTTGCGAGAAGTTCATTTTCATTATTCGTGCAAAAGGAAATGATGCTGATATCCAGTTGAAAAAATAGCCAGCGGTAATACTTTTTAAATGCCTCCGTTATGAAGCTTTCATCACTTGATTGAACCAGTATTTCACCGATGATCAATTCATTGAAGATCCTTTTGCGTTTGTTCACCTTGTGATTGACCTGGAAAACAGAAGTTCCTTTCTGAAAGGTAAAAATCCTGTATTTATCCTTTTGGAAATTTTGTCTCCAGTCGAGAAATTCACGGGAATTTTCCATCCTGAACACCTCTGAACTAAAAGGTCCCGCCTGAGATACCAGATTATTGGCGGGATATAACCAGGAGAACAAAAACCCGAAAGGATTCTTAACCTTCATGTACCAGTGCAAATCGAAGGGATTGTTCCAGCCATTCGACATAAAACTCTTATAGGAGGCTTCAACCGGAAATCCAACAAAAAAATCGATGCTGTATTTGTCCCTGACGGTATCCACATGGTTCAACATTTTCTGGAACACTCCTTTTCCCCGGGCTTTTCTTGATACAATGGAACTCCCTGACTGATATGTTTTATACAGCTTATTATTCCTTGTATATGGCCAATAAAAAAAAGACTGGAAACCCATGATTTCGCCCTGCTCGTCGATGGCAATGATCCTTATGCACTTGTTTTTCTGGAATGGGTGTTCAAAAAAATTAAGAAAACTATTTTTATACTCCTCAAAATTTACCCTGTATTCCTCTACGAACAGGCTTATTACATCATCCAGGTAATTGTCCTGGTATTCCTTGATTATCATACTGAACGGCTTTTAATGGTATGGATAATATTCATAAATTTATCGATAATGCGATCGTAGACAAACTCACTCCTTATCTTTTCAACCGAGTTTTTCTTCATTTCAATCAATTGCGCACCTTCAAGGTTTATCAATTGTTTAAAGGCCCCTGTCAACTGGCTGATATTTCCGGGTTCAATAAGCACTCCGTTTGCACTGCTCACCATCAGGGAAACAGCCCCTACATCTGTAGCGATAATTGCACATCCGCGCGACATGGCCTCAAGGATCACATTCGGCATACCCTCACTCCAACTTGGACACACGAGTACATCTGTCGCATCCAGCTGCTTTTTTAACTCATCGGTATCGGTAATCACACCATGATAAATGATCTTGTCTGATATTAATTTTTCATTATCACTGAAAGGTCCGATAAAATTAAACCTGAAATCTATATTTTCCTTTACAAGTGATTTCAAGACCTGGTTGAGTTCTTCAACACCTTTTCTTCTTTCATGCCTGCCCAGGAAAGTTAAATTGACTGTTTTCCCTGCTGGCTGGACATGCTCTGTTAACCAATGTTCTTCTATACCCGCCGGAATTTCAATGATGCGATCTTCCTGTACACCAAGTTTTTTAATCAATCCCGTGATTTTCCCTCCATAAGAGAACACGTAATCCGCATTTAAGGTAATCCACTTAACAGGCCTTTTTAATATCTGCTGATGAAAAATGATAATGATCTTGCTGGCTTTTTGGAACATTTCATATCCGTGGAACTTGACACCAATCGGCGGAAATCCCCTGGGGTTCTTCTTTTTCTCCTCGATCAATTTCCAGGCGCTGAATCCTTTGGAATAAATAAAATCAAACTCGTCCAGCCTGTGCCTGATCAAATCATAGATGAGGCTGGAGTATTTATAAGATGCCCTGATATAATGCCCAGGGAACCGGTCTCCCTTGGGAAAAGGTACTACAATACTTTCTATATAGGTCTTCTCCTCTTCCGTAAACATTTCCAGTTTATCGATATCAAACTGGCTGAGATTAAAATGAAAAAGTGTTACATGGACCTTCTTCCGGCTCAGGTATTTGGCCAGGTAATAAGAATGCCTTTGCATCCCTCCCATTACATACGGATAGATCCCATCCGTTATCAGTGCTATGCGCATTCCTTGATGATCCTGTCTGCGGCATTTTGCCAGGTATATTCCTGTATCACCTTATGATGAAAATTAAGTGCACAGGATTCCGCAAATGCCTGGTTATTCAGGTACATTAAAATTGCGGATGCCAGCGCTGATGTATCGTTATTGACGATAAGGCCGGATTCGTTATGTATCATCACATCCCTCACCGGCGATGTATCCGGTGCTATGACAGGTTTTTTCATCAGCCCATATTCAAAGATCTTTACCGGTGAACCATACCAGTTTGATTTTGCCATCACACAAATATCCATGATGTCAATATAATCAAACACATCCTTATGTGGGATCTTTCCTGCAAATATCACACTATTCCCGGTGTTTAAGTTTTGTGAAAGCTGTTTAAGTTCCGGCACAATGGTACCATCCCCAACAATCAGCAATTTTATGGCAGGGTTCACCTTATACACCTCCGCAAACGCCTTTATCAACAGGTCAACTCCGTGGTAAGGGAATATAGAACCTACAAAACCAATGACCTTTTCAAATCCAATATTCAAGTCTGCCTTGAGCTTATCATTTCCTGACTTTGATTGATTCATCTTCTCCAGGTTGATACAATTCGGCTGCAAGATTATCTTGTTAAAATCACAATGGTATCTATCCACAAGGAATGCGGATAAGGCAGAAGAAACTGAAAACACTTTTTGAGCAGTATCCAGTTTAAATTTTTCCACTTTGTGGGCTTTGCCCCGGTATAGGGAGAACCCTTCAAAATGATTCATTTCTTCAACAAAAGGAGCATTGACTTCCAGGAAATACTTTATATTATATTTCAGGGCCATTTTCGCCCCCGAATCCTGGAGATATTCAGACCGTTCATAGATCAGGTCCGGTGGATTCTTCAAGATGGTTTCCTCCAGTCTTTTTTCCGCAACCCTGTCATGCATCAATAGCTTATAATTGTTCAGGCTTGTCCATATAAACCGTGGAATGATCTTCTTAAGACTCCTTTTCAAGAAGGGTGTATTGGTTTTTTGATCCAGGATAACACTGTGGTCACTTATATTGTCGCCACCCATAATGACAGTAATAACTTCATGTCCCGATTTTCTTAAACCATTGATGATTTCCCTCTGGTGTGTAGAATAACCTACTTCGCTGACAATATCATGTGTAGGGTGAGGGGAATAATAGATGATTCTCATTGAGAGGGGTTAGGGAAGTTTGGATCTTATTGGCGTTGAATTAAATCTGGCTTTTGATTTAAGAACAAGGAGTAACGATTTTTGATTTTAGAAGAAAGGGGAAATTCATTTCGGTGGCATAGGGTTTGGTTTCGTATGTCATACATCGTACATTCCCTAAATCCTAGCCCCTGGATCCTAAATCCTGTCCCAAGGCATTTAAGACATCCTGCATCTGATATGTCTTTTG
>JANWHK010000046.1 GCA_025450395.1 Bacteroidia bacterium | reverse complement strand
TCCGTATTTTTGTGTTCTTTTGGTTTGGATTTTATACCCTGGTAAGCGAATTGATAGGCAATGGACAGACCATAGGAAAACTTGCCCTCGGTATCAAGGTCATTAAACTCAACGGAGATGAAATGGAGTTTTACGATTATTTCAGCCGCTGGTCCATGCGTCTCATAGATATCTACGCGTCCCTTGGCAGCATCGCCATGTTGCTGATAGCCAGCAATAAAAATGGCCAGAGAATAGGCGATATACTCGCCGGTACCAGTGTTATCCGCAAGAAAAATACATACGGTTTCAGCCTGAATGACATACTGAAATTAAACCTCAACAACAAGGATGATTATGAATTCCAGTATCCCCTGGCGAAAAACCTGGATGAAAAGGACGTGATACTGATCAAGAACCTGCTCTACCGCAAGAGACTTTACCAGAACAGCGCGCATATGGAAGCCGCCGATGTGCTGGTTCAAAAACTGGCCGGCATTCTTGAATTGCAAAAGATACCTGATAACAAGGAGGCATTCCTGAGCAAGGTGATTTCCGAATATATTATTCTCACAAGGTAGGACTAGACTAAAAATAATCTTACTTTTGCGGCGTGAAAATTGAGCCGAAAACCATCCTGGTATTACTATTTTTGGGGTTTGTATGGGGCAGTGCTTTTATATTGATGAAACAAGGTCTTGTGTCCTTCTCAGCGATGCAAATGGCCTCTCTCAGACTGGTATTTGCAGGCAGTGTGGCTGTATTTTTCTTCATGCGGGAATTCAGGGCGCTCAAGAAAAGGGACTGGTTGTTTTTATCCATCTCGGGTACCATCGGTAACCTGATCCCGGCCTATTTATTTGCAAGTGCAGGTGCTGAGATCCCGAGTTCACTCTCAGGGGCCCTCAACGCGATGACCCCGTTCTTTACGCTGATATTCGGCGTGATGATGTTTTCGCAACTTTTTAAGGTCAGGCAGATCATCGGCATCACCATCGGCCTGGCAGGCGCGTTGATTTTAATATTGGCTAAAAACAAGGGTGTCATTACATTCCAGACCTCCTATATCATACCATGCTCCAAGGTGGTATTTGCAGCCCTGCTGTATGGTATTAACGTGAATATCATCAAATCCAAGCTGCACCATTTATCGCCCATCGTGAACAGCATGGTCCCCCTTACACTTATTGCCGTTCCGGCCCTGATCATCGGCATTGCCAACCACACCCTTGAAACTGCCATGAAACCCGAGTCCCTGACTTCTTTACTGTATATCGTTGTGCTGGGTGTTTTAGGTTCTGCCATATCCCTGATTGTTTTTAACCAACTGGTAAAAAAGACCACGGCCTTGTTCGCCGCATCAGTCACTTACCTGATACCTGTATTTGCGTATATGTGGGGTCTTTTGGTAGGCGAGCCCATTGGCTTGTTCCAGATAGGCGGCATGGCCTTGATTTTGGGAGGAATTACACTGACCAGGAAATGAACTTACCCAAGGATTTTGTTGACAGGATGCTGCTCCAATTAGGTCAGGAAACCTTTGCAAGATTTGAGGCCGCCCTCTCTCAGCCTGCTCCTGTATCTGTAAGGATCAACCGCAAAAAATTTGACCAGGACCTGGTTTATGAAAAAACACCCTGGTGCAGTACAGGATATTATTTACCCGAAAGACCCTTATTTACATCAGACCCGCTTTGGCATGCAGGTGCCTATTATGTACAGGAGGCGAGCAGCATGATGATTGAACAGGCTTTCCTGAAGGCAAAGTCTATGTTGACCGGCTCCGTCAAGGTGCTGGACCTCTGTGCTGCTCCGGGTGGAAAATCAACCCACGTGGCATCCATGCTGGATACAAATGACGTGCTGGTGAGCAATGAGGTCATCAGGTCAAGGGTACCTGTCTTATATGAAAACCTGGTCAAGCACGGATACCCGAACATCATCATCACAAGTGCCGACAGCAGTGATTTTGAGGGCCTGGGGGAGATCTTCGACATTATATTGGTTGACGCGCCATGCAGTGGTGAAGGTTTATTCAGGAAGGACATCAATGCCATCAGTGAGTGGAGTGAAGTAAATGTGCAGACCTGCGAACTGAGGCAAAAAAGGATACTTGACAATATTAAAACCTGCCTGAAACCCGGTGGATTCCTGGTTTACAGCACCTGTACCTACAACCCGGGGGAAAACGAGATGCAGGTGGACAGGCTGATCGGTGATGGATTTGAACTTGTGCCTTTTGAACTCAATGGCCATGTCCATCACCAGTTCCAGTGTTACCCTCATGAGACCAGAGGTGAAGGGTTTTATATTTCCCTTTTGCAAAAACAATATACTAACGGCAATGACCCAAAAAAACCGGGTAATAATAAACTTAAAGTTTTAAAAACAGACCATGAGCTGGCTGCATTTATCAATGCTACTAACGACCTTTATGAATATGAAGACCAGGTATTATATGTGCCCGGGGAAGTGATGGATTTTTACAGGAACCATATCTCGAACTTATACTGTTATGCGATAGGAACAAAAGTGGGACGGCAAAAGGATAAGAACTATTATCCGTCAGAATACCTTCCATTCTCACAAATACTCAAGCGAAACGCCATGCCTGAAATTGAACTTGGGCAGTCAGAAGCACTTTCGTATTTGGCTAATAATATCCTGCCCTACCAGGGAAAAGAAAAGGGTTATGTTCTTTTAACTTACCTAAGTGTTCCGCTTGGATTGGGCAAATTCGCCGGAAACCGCATCAATAACCTGTTTCCCAATGAATGGAAACTGCGCAAACAGATTGATAAGGATCAGTGGTTTAACATATAAAATCCGATACTTGTTGGTCGGGAGACACAACAAGGGCGTATGTTTTCAGAATATATTAAGGCTGTGGCTGTTGTGTTGGATCAGCTGCCGGAGCCTGAGTAGCAGGAGGTGCTGTCATTGGAGTCGCATTGCTGCCTTTAGGAGCAGGAGCGTTGATCCTTTCATCAAACTTGGAATCCGTTGGGGTCTCAACTTTACCTTTGGCAGTTGAAACACCATTGTATGAACTGGCTACAAGTGATACGACCAATATGATGGTTGCAAAGATCCATGTAAGTTTCTCAACACCTTCTGAGGTACGCTGGGCGCCGAATATCTGGGTACTTGATGAAAAATTGGCAGCCAATCCTCCCCCTTTAGGGTTCTGGATCAATACAATGACAATGATCAATATAGCCGCAATTAAACCAATGATTAATATAATACTTAACATAATTTATTTCTTTTCTTTTTTGATTTTTTCAATAAGGGATGCAAAGTACGCTTGTTTTGACGGATTTTGCAAACTTAATTTTTCATAGGCTTTCACCGCCAGGTCAAGGTTTCCCTGCTCATAATAGATATTGGCCAGGGTCTCTGTAACATATTCCAGGTCAATCACTTCGCTCTTCTTGGCCATGTTTTCGGGATTGTAAAATTCCTTTTTGGGTCTCGATATCTGTGGATTGATATTGATGAACTTTTCTATCAGCTCGATCTTGTTGTCCTGTTTTTCCGTTTTTTCCTCTTCTGTTGTTTCCTTTTTCTCCAGGGTATATTGAGGGTGCTGTAGCCAGGCAAAAAAGTCCTTTTCAGGTGATATTCCCTCATGTTCTGCAGGTGGCGCTTCATGGATGAATGTTTCCACGTTGTAAACCGGGTTTTTCCGTAAATCAACGTTTGGCTTAGCTTCGGAATCCGTTACTTCAGTTTCTTCCTTAATGGCAAATGACTTGGAAAAGGAGAATTCCGTTCTTATTTCCTCGCCAATTAGTTCACTGTCAATTTCAATATCTGCAAGACTGATGTTTTCATGTTTGCCTTCAAAAATAAACTCTTCCGGTTTTTCATCTTCAGTGGTATTGAAATCTGCTAAGAAATCCTGTAAACCAGACTTGCTTTCTTCCTTGGTTTCCTCAACAGGCTCCGCTATATCTACATTGGCTGCTTCAATAAAGAACGACACAGCCTGATCCGTATTTTCCTGTTCAACTGGCGACAAAAAAACCTCGGTTTCTTCCTCATATTTAATATTGTCCGGATCAATCGAAGATTCCGGTTCCGCGACATCCCCATGGATATAATGGTACAGTTCCTTGCGGTCTTTTACACGCATGGCGGCCTGCCTTAACATGTCCTCAAACTTGTAATGACTGGTATCGAAATAATACTTTGCCAGCACCACATACGGTAAATGATAAAAGGGATAATCAACCGTGAGTTGTTTAATGCTTTCTATATCGCTCTTTTCAGCAATATGGATGTTCTTATAGATATCATTTAACCTTTGTGCGTTCATTTTTATCTTACCAGTTCAAGGCAATCTTATTGAATATTTCCTGTATGACCTGCTTATTTACTTCTTCCGAGAGTTGTGCTTCGAGCGACTGGAAATTCTGGGAAGCATCAAATTCCTGGAACTTTGTGATGTTCTCGGTGAAATTCATTTCCTTGTGCTTGGGACATTCGAATACCGCTTTTACAGTCATTGAAAACCTGTTTTTTACTGCGCCGGTATTTGAACTTGTAGCGACCGGTTCTGTCTTGTATTCGAGAATGGTACCTGACAGCTTGTAATCACCTTCACTCGTTATCACAGCCAGTTTGGTCTCCCTCAGGAACTTGTCCTTTAATTGCTCCGTGAACTTCTGACTTAGCGTCGGGTTGATATATGACGCCTCGTTTGTGAAATACTTTATACTTATATTCTGGACATCCGGCGGAATATTAACTCCCCTCAAACCGTACTTGACCGATTTGCATCCGCATCCGCTCAATAAACACAGCGTCAGGAGAAAAAGAATATTTTTTTGTGCCCTCATATGGATTCCAGGTTAAACTGTTTAATCTTACGGTACAAAGTCCGTTCCGAAATCCCCAGTTCCCGGGCGGCCCTGTTGCGTTTACCTTTATTCCTGATCAAGGCGCGTTTTATCATATCCAGCTCCTGGTCAGCAATGGTTAAATTCAGCGCATCCTGCTCCTCCACATGCTGCACATCAATTACATTATTCCTGCCTAAAGGCTGAACATTCCCGGTTGGAATGATGACGGGTTTTTCATATGGTTCATCATAAAACTGGTCCTTATACAACACATGTTGAATGTCTTCCTTGTTATTCCTGATAAATTCATCCCTGTTGCCACTGCTTTCCACCAGGCCCATGACAATGCGTTTCAGGTCGCTTACATCCTTTTTCATCTCGATCAGGAATTTGTAAAAAATATCCCTTTCGCTGAACCCCTGGCCAGACAGGCTGTCTGTATTGCTGAATGCACGGGGCAGGTTGTTTTCTGAATCGGGCAGGTATTTCCTGAATATGTCAGCCGGCACAGGGCTGTGTTCAGATTCCAGTACGCATATCTGTTCCGTAATATTCTTTAACTGCCTGATATTGCCCGGCCATGTATAGTTGGCGAGTAATTGTTGCGCTTCGGAATCCAGTTCCACCAATGGTGAATGATTCTTTTCCGCAAATACGGTGGCAAATTTCCTGAACAATAAATTGATATCCTCTTTCCTTTCGCTCAGCTTCGGCACCCTGATAGGCACCGTTGCAAGCCTGTAATACAAGTCTTCCCTGAATTTTCCCTGCGATGCCCTCTCGAGCAAGTCCCTGTTGGAGGCTGCCACCACCCTGACATTGGTCTTCAGTACCTTTGATGAACCCACCTTGATGAATTCACCGTTCTCCAAAACCCTTAAAAGACGTGCCTGTGTGCCCAACGGCAATTCCCCAACCTCATCGAGGAATATGGTACCACCGTTTACCGCTTCAAAATATCCTTTCCTTGCATCTGTTGCCCCGGTAAATGAGCCTTTTTCATGCCCGAATAATTCAGAATCTATGGTACCTTCAGGAATGGCCCCGCAATTGACTGCAATAAAATTTCCGTGTTTCCTGTTGCTTAACGCGTGTATGATCTTGGAAAATGATTCTTTTCCAACCCCGCTCTCCCCGGTGATGAGTACGCTCATGTCCGTCGGGGCCACTTTGATAGCAGTTTCCAGGGCATGATTGAGCGCCGGAGAATTCCCCACAATCCCAAACCTGTTCTTGATTGCTTGTAAATCCATTATTTGATTGCTTTTCCTATTAATGTGGTAGTGGTGACTCTTTCTATCAAAACATCGACAAAGTCGCCGATACTGAATGTTTCCTTTGGAAATACAACCTTGACATTCTGGTCGTTCCTTCCTGAAAGATCCTTATCACTTTTTTTCGATAAATTATCCGCCAATACACGTACTACCTTTCCGATGTATTGCCGGTTGTTTTCCAGTGAGAGGCGATTCTGCAACAAGATGATTTCTGACAAGCGCCTTGACTTCACTTCTTCAGGCACGTCATCCGTCATTTTTTTCTGTGCAAGGGTTCCCGGCCTTTCACTGTATTTGTACATATAGCTGAAATCAAACCTGCTTATTTCCATCAGGCTCAATGTATCGCGATGTTCTTCTTCTGTTTCACTGCAAAAACCCGAAATGATGTCACAACTGATGCCACATCCGGGTATGATTTCCCTTATCCTGTTCACTTTATCCAGGTACCATTCCCTCGTGTAGGTCCTGTTCATGGCTTCCAGTATCCTGCTGTTGCCGCTTTGCGCCGGCAGGTGAATGTAATTACAAATATTTTCATATTTCACGATGGTATGCAACACCGCGTCACTGATATCCTTCGGGTGTGATGTGCTGAACCTGATACGCATCTGTGGGTCGACCAGTGCCACCATTTCTAGTAATTTGTCGAATGTTATGGCATTGGCTTTCTGTTCTTCTGTAGCATTCTTGAAATCTATTTTTGGACCACCGCCAAACCACAGGTAACTGTCTACGTTCTGTCCAAGCAAGGTTATTTCCTTATATCCCGACTGGCTGAGTATACGCGCTTCGTTCAAAATGCTTTCCGGGTCACGGCTGCGTTCCCTGCCCCTGGTAAAAGGCACGACACAGAACGAGCACATATTGTCACAACCCCTCATGATGCTGATAAATGCTGATACACCGTTGGTATTTAATCGCAGGGGCGATATCTCGGCATAGGTTTCCTCACGGCTCAGCAATACGTTGATGGCCTTATTGCCGTCTTCCACTTCCGCCACAAGTTTGGGCAAATCCCTGTATGCGTCCGGACCGGCCACCACATCCACAAGCTTTTCTTCCTCCAGCAATTTGGTCTTTAACCTTTCGGCCATACAACCCAAAACGCCTATGATCAAGCCGGAGTTTTTCCTTTTATTATTTCTCAGGTGCATCAGGCGATGCCTGATGGTTTGCTCTGCGTTATCGCGGATAGCACAGGTATTCAGGAAAACCACATCCGCTGCAAACTCATCATTTGTATGGGTATAACCATTGTCTGTCATGATGGAGCCAATGATCTCGCTGTCGCTGAAATTCATGGCACAGCCATAACTCTCAATATAAAAGTGTTTTCCGGGACCTTTTACTGCGGTATGGACATCACCTGCTACTTGCGTTTCTTGCATAGGGACGGCAAAAATACAAAATCAATGTGACATATTGGCAGAAAATTGAGATATTTTTCGACAAAACCGGGGGCGAAACCTTCTAAACGGGTTATCCCCACTGATCCCTGTCCAGCTGGTCTTTTGTAGGCTCTATTTTTCCGGGTGTAGAAGCCAGCTCAGCTTCCCTGTTTTGTTGTTCCAGGGTCCATGAATCTGTAGAGGTGGTTTCGAGATAAATCGTGCCTGATTTCCTGAATACCTGCATGTTCAGGTTAAACTTGTCCATGAATTTTTGCTCAAATTCCTTCACGGTGGTATGTTCAGAAAAATTAACGCTGCCTTCCTTTCCATCCTTCAAAAGATCTTTCATCGGGGTATCATTACCAAGCATCATGTCTCTGGGGGAGCCTGAATCCTTGTCGTGTTTTCCTTTAAAAAACTCAATTTTCAGGTAATGGAAATACGCATGAAACTGTGTTTTAATATCCGTTATTCTCATGTTCTTTTTGATATCGATATCCATAATGATTGATTTTAAATTCAAATTAACATCTTTATACTGAGAATTTTTCCTGTATTTTTTAAATAAATTCAAAAATGAACAAATTATTATTTTGCAATTCCATTGTTTTTTAGGTAATTTTGACCTTCCTATGACTAAATTGTTCTTTTCCACCGTCTTGTTTTTAACTTTCAACCATGCGCAGGCACAGATACCGACATGGGCCGGCAATGTCGCATGTATTGTTTATTCGCACTGCACCAGCTGCCATAATCCGAAAGGTGCAGCACCATTTTCACTTCTTGAATACGACACCGTATTGCTCTATGCCTCTTCCATCAAAAGCCAGGTGGAAAACAACACCATGCCGCCATGGCCGGTGGATAACAGTTTCCGTAAAATGGCCCACGACAGGAGCCTGACGGAGCAGGAAAAATCCAC
>JANWHK010000045.1 GCA_025450395.1 Bacteroidia bacterium | reverse complement strand
TTGACCAGTATCTCGGTGGAGTCAGACACAATACATCCGCTGGCTGTATCGGTGAGCTTGAGCAGGTATTGTCCTGCACCCAGGCTTGGGTCAAAGTATTTCTTCAGTTTGACGGAATTGGTTAGCTTGTTGTTGACATTCGAATTGCTCATATCCCTTGAACCTCCGTATTCCACAGCCTCCCAGTATCCTTTAGGGAAACGTTGTCCGGTATTGCGCTCCTTAACAAAACTGTCAAGGGCCAGTAATGGATTGTTGACACATTGTTTTGGCAGTGTACTGAACTGTATCTCAGGCAGACGTACGACAGTGACAAGGCCGGTATCGCATGACTCACATCCGGTGACCACATCCTTGAAACAGTATTGCAGAACATAATCCCCTGTCTTCTCATTCTCGCCTTCCTTACCAGGATCCATTTCGGTGGTAGGTGGCATCACGGAATAATTGGTGGAGAGTATGGCAACAGGGTCTACGCCTGATCCGGGTGGCACTTCCAGTATGCGGAATATTCCATTGCCTCCCGACTTGATTATCGGTTTTTTGATCAGGTCGTCAAGGGTGATCTGTCCTGCTCTCTGGCAGAATAATCCGCTATCTGTATCTACCGGAGGGTTGGGGTTAAGCTTTGTAGGCCTGCACTCCTTGTTGTAACAACCCTTGTAATCCCTGTAATCATAACAGATGGTATCTTTTAGTCCGCCATTAGCAGGTATCTGTGCATTCTTGATGAATTTAGGGAAATCATACACATAAGGGCTGACCCCAACAGGACCACCTGTTACCCAGCTTGGTTTCTTGTTTTGGTAGTAGCGTATATCCTCTTGTTTGATAGACTTGTCTCCTGAATATGCAACAGCGACCTTATTATAGGTCAGGTTGACCGCACCATCGGCATAACACCTTTGCGGCAGTCCGGAGAAGGAGAATGTAGGCAGTGCATTGACCTGCAGGTTGAAGGTATCCTTGTCCTCACAGATAACACCGCTTTGATTCACCTTTAAGTACATTTCATAATTACGAACAGCCAAAGTGCCGATCTTCAGTGTGAAGGCGCTGTCATTGGCCATTGTTACACCTGAGCCGATATCCCTCCAGGTGATGGAGCGGGTATACCCTTTAGGCTTGCGTTGTCCCTTGACCTTCAGTGTGTCGAAGATACAGATCTCCCTGTCGGGTTTGGCTATGGCAATAACCGTGTCGTTGACGAACAACTGCATGGTATCGCTGGTATTGCAACCCCATTTATCAATAACCTTGGCAATGTATTTGCCAGCGACATTCACTGTGACCGTGCGTGTTGAGTCGCCGTTAGGCTGCCAGTAATAACGCATGGTATCATCGTTCTGTGCATCCAGGATTACGCTGTTATAGGTACAAATGCGCTGGTCAGGACCGATGTTCACGACAGGATTAGGTTGGTATCTAACCACCACGGTATCGCTGTCCTTACATTTGTTCTTATCGGTCAATATCAGTATTAATTTAGTTGTAACGGTAGGCTTGACCAGGGTATATTTAGGGAAAGTGTCCTTGGGGTTCTTGGTCCCCTGTGGAGTCTCCCACTGGTATTTGTAGCTAGGTATACCGTTGGCGATGGCAGGCTCAACAGTCAGGCTGTTGCCGGCACACACAAAGGTGTCTTTTCCGAAGGCCAGTTCCACATCCAGAACCGGAGGAATAATCACGGTATCGGTATAGGTGGTAGGGCAGTTCAGTGGCGGGTTGTTGATCTCATGCTCGATGATGTACTTGCCACCGCGCTTGAATTTAAAGCTGTCCCTTCTGTTATAGGTCATGAAATAGGGAACACCTGAATTTGTGCTGTCCCTGATGGTATATTTGAAGGTATAGTTCTTAGACTTGAAGTTCAGTGTATCGGAAGTGATGAGCACATCAAAACGCAACTTGCCGCATTCCAGGAGTTCGTATTTGCGTAGATCGCGGGCCTTGGGTTTTACTGTGACGTTATAACCCCTGTTGGCCTGTGAAGGTTTAGGACAATTATCATCTTTTGCAGTTGCAGTAAATGTATATGGGTTAGGCCTTGCATCACCGATCTTGGTCTGCCAGCAAAACTGGGCTTCTTTTTCACGGGCTGTAGGGTCAACAATGGTGAAGGTGGCTCCCAATATACCATAGTTCCAGGTAAGGGTGACTGTATCCAGCTTTGTCTGTTTGGGCAGGAATGGCTCATCCTTGGTCTGGATATAAAAACAGAGTTTAAGACCTTCACAAATTGAATATTTATTATTTCCTACGAAAGACGGAGGGTTATTATCAGGGCATTGTTTGACAACGACCTGCATATCCCTGCGGGTAAATCCAATGATGACCCAATTGTTAGCCGAGTCTTTTCTCCACTCTGTGATATTGATAACAATGATACCTACCTCATCACATTTGGTTGGAGTGAACACGATATCACCTGTCTCCTTGTCAAAATAGAATCCCCTTGGTGGTTTTGCATTTGGCAGGGCCCTGCAGTTCACAACACCTGGATTTGGCGGGCAATAAGGGGTCATCGGAATATTTGGGGTGAAATTACCGGTATAAGTCTCGTTGGAACCATTGGAATTCAATGGTGTGCTCAACTCATAAGCAAGGCTGTCACCGTCTATCACTTCCCTTACACCATTGTTGAATGTGAAGGGTTGGTTACAGCAGACATAAGCCACCGGAGGAATAGACAATTGCGGAGAGGTATTGCATTTGTTCTTGGATTTAGCAATATTGCAGACATTGATCATCGCGTCAGTGTAGAAATTTCCGGGACTGATGGTCGTAATCGCACCGTTCCTGCAACATTGTTCCACGCTGATCTTGAACTCGCAGCAACCTGCATCCTTCATTTGCTTCAAAGTACCTGTATTGAAATCCATAATAGCTTCAAACACGTGTTCTTCAATACCTTCTTCTCCTACAGTCTGGTTTGAAGGATTACATGGGGCAGTACCTGACGCGCAATTAGGCGAAATATCATTGATTGCAGTCCTTGTATAACTGACGGAAGTGCTACCTGAGCCACCGCTGTTACAGAATACAGTGATGGTAGGACTGTTGAATGGAATACCCCGGCAATCCCTGTAAATCTTAATTACAAGCTTGTACTTACCCGGCGAGATACACTCATAAGCAATGTCCCCTCCCATCATGTGGGATGCATTGGCTTCCTGTAAATTGAACATTACAAGAAGAATTAGTAAAATTTTGTATAATCTATTCATTGGTTGTTGATGCGTTTAGTGATTATTTATTATAAGTTTGTTGTATTGAATTGTGTTTAATGTTTTATACTCAATCATATACATACCACCGGATAAATAATGCGGTAATATAATACAATTGTCTTTTATATCCAAATCTAATTTGCAAATTTCCTGTCCGTTCACCCCTATAAGTCTTAAGTATAAAGGACTTTCGGGTGCATTTGTTATCACCAATTTTTCCCCAGCTTTCACAGGATTGGGAAAACACGAAACTGAAGTCGTTTTCACAAGGGTATTTTTAGGTATATTCAAGAGGTTTTTTGCTGCTAAAGAGGTATTAATCTTTAAACAAAAATCGCTAATTTGTTTAATATTGTAGCCATTTTTTTCAACATAAAAATAAACAAAATCATACACTTTTGCTTCGCCGTTATTTAATTGTGTAGAATCTGTATTGATCATGCCTATGCGCGGTCCCGGTATATTCAGGGTGGATTCTTCACTCCACAGGGAATCACCGTGAGATGCGTCAGAGGTATATGGATAAACATACCTGGCAGGGATGCTGCCATCCACGCCATTTCCAAAATAAGTCAATTGCTTTCCTGATTTCCACCGGCCCTGCATCAGGTAATAAAAATCGTTGTCAAGCAACGGCCGGCCGCTGATTGGATCCGCATTATCATTAAAATACATAGTGGAAGATATCTTGCGATTGATGACCATACAACCCATAGACACCAGTTTGTTTGAAAACGTTGCTTCACCTGTGTCGTTTACGGCAAACAGGGTTTGGTTCTTAACATCCGTACCTATAAACTCCTTGTGTATGGCTCCTATTTTAAAATTAATGACTGTAGAAAGCCTGAAATTGTTGTAATTTTTTCCTGAACGGTTGTGAACCGTATATCTCACCAGTACACAATTTTTCAAGATAGAATCGGCCTGGTCAAAACCATACAAAGAACTATGGATTTCTATGCCAAGGGGTTCCGCATTTCCATACCTGTCATTTGAAATGCTATATACCAGGGCATCTGAAGTGATATAAGGATAATCACCTTTTACTGGTTCATAAACCTGGTCGTTGACCATATAATCCACAAAGGGAGCCATGACTTTGGCATAAGGGGATAATGATGACCCTGGCCAGTTCAGTATATTCTGCGAGGCCGTATAACCACTTGAATTGAAATGGCTTTTGTGATATGCAATCTCATCCTTTGTTGCAGGATATACTTTGTTCCACAAGGACGGATTCGCTGCCTGTCCGGTCAGTACTTCAAGTGGACCAGGTGAAAATTCATGGGTATTTCCCAGCACATCATGGGCAGATACGATCACATTGCCGGTTGAATCCTTTGCAGATATCCATATACCTGCCCTGTTCGCCAGCAACAATCCGCCCCTGGTCATAAAATTCGGGTTACCAAGGCTGTCGAATAACAAACCATTTGAATTCAATGCCGCCTGAAGTTCATTCACCCGCAGCGTACCAACCGGCTGTTGCGCGTTTGCCTGTATAAAGCCAAATAAAACTATATGTAATAATAATATCCTCAAAACAATGAATAACGCAATCCGATCATCAGCTGCTTATTAAATACTTTCTCATTGATATTGTTTCCAGCTTTCATGGAATTGATATTGAAGCGCTGTATGCCGGGTTCAAATATCAGCTTGAACCTTGGAGACACTTTAATCGCAGACATCACGCTGAATCCCGCCCCTATGCCGACATATTTACCGGAAGATGCAAATCCATTGGTGCTGTTATGTTCCATATCCAGGGAACTACCTTTGGAGTTTGAGAACATATTGATCAATGCTGAAGTATTAAAGGCAAAATCGATTTTTTTGTAACCGAAGTTATAACTCAGTCCCAATGGCAACTGGAACAGTTTATATGTATTTTTATAATCGTAGCTGGTCTCTTTATTTTCCATAATCTTCACGGTTTCCTTAGTGATTACCTGTTGTACATTCCCTACAGGGTCATTGATATAAGTGATGATGGTATTAACCCTGGTCACTTCTTCAGGCTTGGTGATGGTGCCATTATAAACATTTGACTGCTCCTGGTAGAACAGGCCGCTGAATACACTGATCCTGTTACATATAGGAACCGATACCCTTACGCCATATTGGGCATTGAAAGAATTCCTGCGGATTGAATTGGCATAATCCTGCACACCCGGATTACCATTTGCACCGGCAGAGGTAAGTATAGGAATGTATAACATATCAATAAACAAAGGTTTGCGACTTGTTCTTGATAAGGTCTTGACTTCCGGAGCGTGATTGGCAAGCTTGTTTTCATTTTCAAGCTCATACGAAGCAGAAAATTTACTTAATGGACTAAAAGGCAGGGAACTGAATGTATTGGCATCGAGAACACTTTCTTTAACAGAATGATAAACATATAAATGACTATTGCCTTTATCTTGCATACTTTCGATATTCGGGCGATTTTTTGAACTGACATCAAAGAACCTGTTGGCAATATTATCACCATTATCTCCTGCGAACATATCATTACCTGTGCGACCTGTGTGCTCATTCCCGATATCCTTTGCAAGCGGACTCACATTTTCGGTGGCCCTGACTGCAACAATATTCCTGTTTCCTTGTCCAGGTTCTGTAACTTGTCTTTTACCTGAAGTGGCCACGTGCCTGGCTTTATCCGGGCCTGGTTTCGAAACTGTCGCCAACTGCGAATTTTTATCAGCGGCCTGATTCAAACCCTCACTTTTTACATGAGCAGGTTGAGCCTGCGTTTCAGGATTTTTATTATCCATTGCAGTCCCGCTGCTTGAAGCAATAAAATCATTGCTGCCATTGCTGCCATTCTCATTATACAGATATACCGAAACTGTAACGGCAATAATCGCTGCAGCAAAGAACAAGCGGGCCATGCCAACCGGTTTCTTTTTGATTGCCCTCTTTTCAAAAATAGAGTCAAGCATACCATCTCCAGGCTGAACCTCGTATTGGTTCAACTTGTCGGCGATCTGCTTTTCAAATTGATTATTTGTCATAAATTTATTTTTTCTAATTTAATTATTTGATATTGTAAATATTTTTTTGCCTTTGCATATTGGCTTCTTGAACTTGCTTCCTCAATTCCCAGGCTGTCGGCTATTTCCTTATGGCTGAAACCCTCAATAGCGTACATATTGAATACGTATTTGTAACCCTGGGGCATTTTATTGATCAGGTCAAGTATATCCTGTTCAGACATCCTGTCAATGACATTCTTGTCGTGATCCTGGAAATTCTCGCTGACATCGCTTATTTCCTCAAATCTCACCTTATTCGCCCTGATCTTGTTGATGGCTGTATTCACCATAATCCTTCTCACCCATCCTTCCAGGGAACCCTCCATCTTGAATTTACCGATGTTGTCGAATATTTTTATAAATCCATCCTGTAGCATATCCTCAGCCTCCATTCTGTTGTTTGCGTACCTTAAGCATACCACCATCATCTTTCCCGCAAATCGCTTGTAAAGTTCTTTCTGACAATTCCTGTCCTCTCTTACACAGCCTATTATAAGGTCTTCCTCTTTCATCCGATGTTGGGTATTGCTCCACAATTTTCCTTTATTTCACCTTAGACACCACTTTTTTGGTTTTCGTGGTATGGAGTAGGTAAAATGTTTCGATATTTTCAAAACTTGTTGAAAAGCTTCAAAATTAATTGTTAAATTTCTATTACTCCGTAATTAATATTGCATAATGTCTTTCTCGCTTCAAATCCCTTGTGTCATGCAGCATTTTTTTCCTGAAACAATGGCAAATTTAATCAAATTATGCGCGAATGCCAAATATACTGTTACCATTCCTGAAAACCAGACATGCTGCGGACTTCCGTATTTTGAAAAGGGTGAATTAAAGGCTGCCAAGTCTATTGGGGAATACAATCTGTCGGTATTCGGTCAGAACCAGTTGATTAGTGCCTCTCCCAAGTGCTGCGACACGTATTCCCTGAAATATCCCAAGATATTTAACAATACCGTGTCCCACAATGAATCCGTGGCATTGTCGAAAAACACGATTGGGCTCGAGGTTTTATTCGAAAAACTGAACCTCGACAACGCCCACTCAGTGAAGGGAAGCTATTATTTTATACAGAATTGCCAGTCATCTCTCCCAAACCAGGAGGCGTATTTATCAAAATTCAGGGATTGCCGGTGGATACTACCTAAACTCCATAGCACCTGTTGCGGTGCAGGGACCTGCATGCCTGTCACCAACAGGGAATATGCCTCTAAAATGGCGCTGAACCTGATACGGGAGGCTATTGACGAACAAGCAGACTTTATAGTTACAGTGGATGATATTTGCAGGAAACACCTCCAGAATGTTGCACTTGAAAACCAATTGGAGATTAAAACACTTCACATCATCGACCTTTTTGCTTTGGCATTATAAATGACAGATTATCAAACTATTGACGTTTCAGATTTAAGTATATTCACCATCAATGTGTTTAAATCCATCGGGTGTTCATCCCGGGATGCAGCCCTGGCGGCGGATGTATTGCTCAGGGCAGACTTAAGGGGTATTGACTCTCACGGTGTTGCGCGCCTTGAGGGTTATGTCAGGTTATATGAAAACAAGCGTATCAATACCAAGCCAAATATCAGGCTTTCAAGGGAAAAGAAAGGCGTTTTCACGATAGATGGAGATGCCGGTCTCGGGCTTGTAGTGGCACCCAAAGCCATGGAAACAGCTATAGAAAAAACATTTCAATATGGCAACAGCTATGGAGCGGTGCATAACAGCAATCATTTTGGAATTGCAGCCTACCATGCGATGATGGCCCTGGAACACGGATTCATAGGTATGGCCATGACCAATGCCAGCCCCCTTGTTGCGCCTACTTTCAGCAGGGAGCGCATGCTGGGCACCAACCCCATATGTTATGCGATACCGGCGGGCAAACAGGCCCCATTTGTACTGGATATGGCTACAAGCGCCGCTGCCAATGGCAAACTCGAAATAGCCGAAAGGAAAAATCTGCCTGTCCCTGAAGGCTGGCTCGAGACCAAAAATGGAGCTACAACAAAGGACCCTAAAGACTTGAAAGAAGGAGGATATCTCCTGCCATTGGGAAGTGATAAAGACCATGGAAGTCATAAGGGATATGGACTTGGTGCATTGGTGGATATCCTGAGCGGTGTACTCTCAGGCGCCAGTTTTGGTCCCTGGGCACCCCCTTTTGTTTCATTCCTGCCAGTGCTGCCGGACATGCCTGGTAAGGGCATAGGACATTTTGTAGGCGCCATGGATATTGATGGATTTATTGAAAAACAGGATTTCCTCGATCGCATGGACCAATGGATACTACGGTTTAAGAACGCAAAGCCGGTGAACAATGAAGAACCGGTGATCATACACGGGGAACCGGAAGCAGAAATGCATGTCCAAAGGGCAAAGAACGGCATTCCCCTAACCGGTAAAGTGGCTGCCAGCCTGGTGACATTAGCAGAAAAATACCATATCGAACACCCATTTAACTAACACAATACCACCCATATGAAAAAACTAAATTTCGCATCCGCTGTCATCATCTTATTGGTACTGAATGCATGCAGTAATTCCCCGAAAACCAAACAAGGCACTACCTATCCTGCCAAGGCTGTCTTTAAACTCTACGAAGACCCTAACCGGTTCGCGGACATTGAAATTCTGCGTTACGATGTGCCCGGCTTCGAAAACCTGGGCTTGAACCAGAAATTGCTGGTATATTACCTGTCTGAAGCGGCACAATGTGGCCGGGATATGATCTATGACCAGAACAACAAGTTCAACCTCCGTCTGCGCAAGACATTGGAAGAGCTTTACCAGCATTACGAGGGTGACAAAAATTCGGAAGATTTCAAGCGTTTTGAGGTCTATTTAAAGCGACTATGGCTCAGCAATGGCATTCACCATCATTATGCTGAAAACAAGATCAATCCTGAATTTTCTTCAGACTTCTTAATGGCTATCATCCATAAATCACCAAAGGCACAGTTGCCTTTATTCGATTCAAAAGACACAGCGGGTTTCAGGGACTGGCTGATTGACCTGGTCTTTAATCCTGCAACGCAGGCTAAAAGGGTGAACAAGGCTGAAGGTATTGACCAGATCAAGGAATCAGCTAATAACTTCTACGAGGGAGTAAGCCTGGAACAAGTGCAAAATTTCTACAAGGAAAACAAAAGGAACGATTCGGTTGAACCCATCTCCTGGGGATTAAACTCCAAGCTGGTGATGGATAATGGGGCATTGACGGAAAAAACCTGGAAAGTGGGCGGCATGTACGGAGCGTCTATTTCCAAGATAGTGGGATGGTTGGAAAAAGCCATGACAGTGGCTGAAACCCCCGAGCAGAAAAACGCGCTGCAACTGCTTATTTCATACTACAATACCGGAAGCCTGGAAACATGGGATGCATATAATATCGCCTGGGTAAAGGATGTCAATAGCAGTATTGACGTGATCAATGGTTTTATAGAGGTTTACCGCGACCCGATCGGCATGCGTGCAAGTTACGAGAGTGCAGTTGAGATCAAGGATATGGAAGCCTCCAAACGCATGTTGACCCTGGGACAGAATGTCCAGTGGTTCGAGGACAATTCACCGATTGATCCCCAATATAAGAAGAAAAAGGTCATTGGCATCACTTATAAAGTCGTGAATGTAGCCATGCAAGCCGGTGATGCGGCACCTGCATCATCCATAGGCATTAACCTGCCAAATGCTGAGTGGATTAGGGAGACCTACGGTTCCAAATCCGTAAGCCTCGGAAACATTGTTGATGCATACAACAAGGCCAATTCCGGTGGTTTATTAAGCGAATTCTGCTGGAATGAGGAGCAGGTGAACAGGAGCAAGGAATATGGTCAGTTAGCCGCCAAACTTCACACTGCGCTGCATGAAGTGATAGGTCACGCCAGCGGGCAGATGAACAAGGGCATCACCAAAGATAACCTGGGTCCTTATGGTTCAACACTTGAAGAAGCAAGGGCTGACCTTGTAGCCCTGTATTACCTGATGGACAACAAACTGGTAGATATGGGACTGGTGCCCAACCTTGAGGTTGGAAAGGCTGAATATGACGATTATATCCGCAATGGCCTGATGGTACAGTTGCGCAGGATACAGGAAGGGGAAAACATAGAGGAAGACCACATGCGGAACCGGCAGATGGTAGCGTTATGGGCTTATGAACAAGGCAGGAAAGACAATGTTATTGAAAAGAAGATAAAAGAGGGGAAAACTTATTTTGTGGTCAATGATTATGAGAAATTAAGGGTCCTGTTCGGCCGCCTCCTGAATATTATCCAGACCATCAAATCTACCGGCAATTTGGAAGAAGGAAAAAAACTTGTGGAAACATACGGAGTGAAAGTCAATAAAAATATTCATACCGAGGTATTAAAACGTACCAAGGCACTTGATGTTGCTCCATACAGGGGTTTTATACAACCCAGATATGCTGTGGTAATGGAAAATGGCAAGATTACGGATGTCAAAATTGACCATACCGAAACCTTTATTGAACAAATGTTGCGATATGGCAGGGAATACAATTATTTGAACTTTGACAATTAGTATTAAAGTAATACTAATTTTGCTGAAGTAATTGATTATCAATGTAGTTTGTAATCCAATCACACTATAAACATTCCGGCTCTTTTATTTTCTATCAAATACTTATTAATTGATTATCAATTAATAAAGGTGCTGAATAAATAATTTTGATCTTCGTTGCCAGTATCTGCGGTTAAAAAGGCAGAAAATAGTTTTACAAAATCCTTAAATATAAGAAATAAGTTTGTTAAAATCATATTTATTTATATTTTTGGACCAAATTTAGAATGATAAAAATGCGTTTTATAAGCAACTTTGCAAGTGTTATTGCTATTTTGGGCTTGGTGGCAATCATTGCCGGATTGTTCAACAGGGTGCCAAACGTTTTAAAGTGGATTGACCGCTGGGGTGAAGTCACCTCATGGTTCATAAAAATAGCATTGGTGGCGGGAGGAGGATTGCTTTGGTTTATTGCAAGGCCCAGGGCCTCCAATGATGATGAAAGAGATTCATAAGCGCCAGGGGGAACATAAAAATGTGGTTTTAAGTTGCCTTAAAACCACATTTCGTTTTTATGAATATGAATCGCTATTGTTTTATATTATTTATCTCAATTTCTCAAAACCAATTCCAGTTCCACCCTCCTGTTCTGCATCTTGCCCACAGAAGTCTTGTTGGTCTCAATTGGCCTGGTTTCTCCATATCCTACCGCGTCTATCCTTGCAAGTGACACCCCTTTGCTCATAAGGTAGCTCTTTACGGCATCCACACGGGCCTGGGAAAGCTGCATGTTGGCAGCATCATCACCAACATTATCTGTATGTCCGCCTATTTTCAGGATATAATCAGGATATTCCTTCAAAATGCTTACGACTTCATCCAGCACAGCAAAAGAAGAGACTTTTAACCTGGCTTCACCGGTTTCAAAATTAATACCCCTTGCAGCAAATGCCAGGCGTTTTTTAACGTCAGGTTTAACCACAGGACAACCGTTTGCAGTACCTTCCGCCTTGGTAGTAGGACATT
>JANWHK010000044.1 GCA_025450395.1 Bacteroidia bacterium | reverse complement strand
GGTACATAAGTAAGTGAGATGGACCCGTACAAGGCCTGGTACATCTGGAAATCAATAGGGATATTGCCTTCCGGATATATCTTGGTGCTGTCAGCCCGCTCGTCAAACTTGTAACCGGCAACGGAACTGCGTTTTGAAAACTCAGCTTTGGTTCCAATATAAAGGCCATTGATAAGTTCCCTGCGGTGCAATGCAGATGCATAATCCTTGGTATAAAAATTACTCCTCGCAAAAGTGCTGATCCATGACTGGTAAGGGTTGATCAGGTCAAAATCCCTTCCCGCCTCCATCTCTATATATGCCCTTGTGAAAGGGTTGTAGAGTTTATAAAAATCCAAGGAGCCCTTGAGATCCTTGTTATTGATCCCGTAATGTAACCTGGGCGTTATGTTGAATTCCTTCTTGTTCTTATATATCTGTTGATAATAGACCCAATAATCTATCCTGGGACCGGCTATATAAAGCGGAAGATAGACAAAAATCAATGGCTTGAATGTCCATTCCCTTTCATTGGACCGCTTACGATTTGTCTGGCCTGTCAAAAACAGCTTCTTGAAAGTGATGCGGTTATATTCCTTGTCAGCGGAATCCTGCCAGTGTTTTTGGGACTGGAGTGCAATAGCGCTGTCATTTCTCCTGATAAACTTCAACTCTTCCTTTGTAAAAGGTTCTTTCCTGATGGTATTCCAGAAGCTGCTGTCGCGCTCATAAGCCAACTGGCTGGTACTGCTCAGTTCATTGTTGAAGAATTTTTTCCTGAACTGTTGCCTGGATTTAAAATTACTGTAATAAACAACTGTCCTGCCGCTGCTTTTGCTCTTGCCAAATTTGGCATGGTAGATGAATTCCTGTTTCTGAAGTATACATTGTGAATCGTTAATCTCATATTCCTGGCTCACCTCAAAAAAATCGTATTCAGTGATATGGTATTTGGGGAAACTCAATTTCAGTGACTTGATGCACCACAGGCTGTCCCTTATCACGATCTCACCACTCACCAACGCATTGCCCAGCATTCCGGGCAATACCCTTATCCTGTAATACTTGATGCCATCCACCCAGAAGATCTTCATCATCTTGTACTTATAGGCAATGATGCCGCTATTGCTGATAGGCGACAGGACGGGTGACTCGCTTAATGAGGGCACCTCCACAAGGTTCTTGTAAAAATTGAATTCCCCATCCGTATGTGTAAGGTAAAACAAACCCTCTTTTTCTCCCCTGATTGTCACGCCTGTGCGCTCTTCCTTGAGTTTATCCGGAGGTGCATGGTGCACGGTCAGGTATACCTCTGCCATATTCAGGTCATTTTCCCCGGCTTTTTCCGCTGTATCCTTTTTCTTTTTATGACTTTCCTCTGATTCCGTAGCCTTGATATAGGCATCAACGGTATAGGCATCCGAATACATGTACTTGTATTTGTTCCGTATGGCATTTTTAATGATCTCCACAGACCGGTCCACTTTCTTGACAGACACCTTTACACCCTGCAGGTCCACCTCCTCAGTCTCCAGTATCACGTTCTGCACCACATCGGCATGGTCTACCGTCACCGGGATCTTGAGTGTCTTAAAACCCGACATGGTGAATACCAGCACATAGGAACCTTCCATGATCCTGAGTTTATAATTCCCCTTGAGGTCGGAGGTGGTATTATAGGTCTGGTTGTCTATCACCGAAACATTTACAAAGGCAATAGGTTCAAGCGCTGAGTTTGTCACCCTGCCACTGACTGAATAAAACTGTCCGGCTACATTACACGCAACAGAACAAAACAAAAAACTCAATATCAATTGACGTATTCCTGACATCTTAAGATTTTATGACCTATAACGCAATTTAAACTTTTTTGTTACATATAAAAAAACAAGATTCTATTGACCCATTTAAAAAAAGGATAAAAAACGAGTCCTGGTTTCTTCAAATTTATTGAAAACTGTCAGCGATGGAACCGGCAATTTTCTTGAATTCATGCGGTGACAATTTCAGGCGTTCCGATACAAAACTTAAATCACCTATCCTGTTCATGGGTATCAGGTGGATATGCGCGTGTGGCACCTCAAGGCCAACAACCGCCACGCCTATTCTTTTGCATGGAACCGCTTTTTTAAGGGCGATGGACACCTTTTTTGCAAATACATGGAAATCCGCCAATGCCTGGTCTTCCATATCAAAGATATAGTCTGTCTCGACTTTGGGAATTACCAATGTGTGGCCCCTGGCAACGGGACTCAGATCCAGAAATGCAAGAAAATCTTCATTTTCAGCAACTTTATAACATTGAATCTCACCACTTATTATTTTTGAGAAAATGGTAGGCATCTTTTTAGAGTGCAATAGACAATATTTCAAGCCTCACAACACCTGCAGGCACAGAAATCTCTACGATATCGCCCTTGGATTTGCCGATAAGACCGGCGCCAACGGCCGACTTGCTTGAAATTTTTCCAAGTTTCATGTCAGCTTCCTTTTCCGAAACTATCATATAGACCATTTCCCTGTTGGCAGTCAGGTTTTTCACCGTCACCTTGCTCAGCAGGTTCACTTTATTGACATCCAGTTTTGTTTCATCAATGACCCTCGCCTTGGCGAACATGTCATTCAGTTTGGCAATCTTGGCCTCAAGCAAACCCTGGGCTTCCTTGGCGGCGTCATATTCAGCGTTCTCGGACAGGTCACCCTTATCCCTTGCCTCGGCTATTTGCGCACTTATAGCAGGCCTTTGGACCTTCTGTAATTGTTCGATTTCCTTTTTCAGGTTTTCATAACCATCCTTGGTTAAATATACTATATCACTCATAGCTATAATTGTTTAAAAAAAACAAGTGCTCTCTATAATGAAAGCACTTGTGCAAAGTTAATAATAAAAAATATATTAATTGATACTAATTCTTACACCAAAAGTATGGGTGCCCGAAAAAGGCCTGGTACTCCTGAAGGAATAGTCAACAGCAATGAGGTCTCTAAGTCCTGTATTTGTGACTTTACTGACCGGAATCTGTACGGTTGCACCCAGGTTTAATCCTGTGTAGGCATTATTACGGGTTTCGTATTTAAATCCGCCCTTTTCATAATTGTACCCAACCCTGAACATCAACATTTCCTTATATGAATACTCAAGGCCCAGGCTGGACTGGTTGTTCATCGCGGTGTGATTCGTGAAGCTAAAGGCGGCGGTAAGCCTGTGCCAGTATAAACTGGAGTCGCCATCCAACCTCATGTCATATCCGACACCGATATTGATCAGTGATGGCATTGGGGTTTTATCCGCGCGCTGGCTGGTGGTCCTGTCGTAATTGGCTTCGCTTGACCTGGATTTGAATGCCAGTCCGTCTCCCGAGTATTTGGCATCAGTTCCAAGGTTCTTGATACTTACACCGAACCTGATGTCGCTTCCCCTCAGGGCTGCAGGATTCCTGTCCGGATTTAAGTACTTGATTGGTTTTTTGGTCATATAGTCGCCGTATTGCAGTCCTACGTCAAAAGCCATTGCTGACACCCTTACCTCGGGAGTTGACTCACTTACGAGTTTAACATTAATTCCCGCCGCGATCTTTTCAGAGAAATTATAGGCATAACCCAGGTTGATATTGCTGATAGATGGTTTATAGGTACCAATTCCCCCGTCCGGCTGGTCATAGGTCGTAATTGGTATCTGGCCAATGGAGAAAGAAGTAACGCTTAATCCGACCACACCTTCACCAACCTTCTGTCCAAATCCGAAAGAGTTGATGTTGATGCCGGTACCACCAAGCCAGGAACACCTGCTGAATGCAAGCTCAGTGCCATTGATTTTTCCAAGTCCTGCCACATTCAGGTAAAAGGCTTCCACACCCGATACCCCCGAAGAATTGGCATTTCCCATACCGCTTGACTGGGCCCATCCGTTCACCAATAATTGTGTAAAACCATATTGCCCTATACGCGCGGGACCTGTAAGCTGCGCGCTGAGTGACACCGTGCAGATAAAGGTTAAAGTTAATAAATATATTCTGTTCATACTGATTGTTTCAAAAGTTAAATTAATAAGTGTCTAAGTCTAATTGGCGCATTACACCATACCATTTGAGTATTTTCTCACCGAGGTCGCCGCAGTCTACGTGGATAATATAAAAACCACTGGCTACCGGCACCTTGCTGTTGTTCTTCAGATCCCAGTCCACATAAGTTTCCTGGTCGTCTTTCTCAATCCTCCTTACAAGTGTTCCATTCAATGTATAAATGGAAATAGTCGCTTTTGGAGGCAGGTTGGTAATCTTTACCCTGGTATCAATTGAGCTTGATTCATAGCCTGAAGTGGCATAATAAGGATTAGGCACTATATTGATAAGGTTCACTGATTTTTTACCGGTCTCGCTATTCACGTTATTGTGAATGCTTTCAGTAGAGAAGGTATAACTTGGCAACGCTGTAGAGTCACCACCAGGTATGCTCTTTGTGTAGGGCTTGCGCACCTGAACTGTAATGGAAACCTCTGTCGGAGGCACACCGGTTTTCAGGTTAAATCCTGGCTCGGTCATGGCAGGTATCACCCACATGGCCTGTGAATAAACTTTACGTTTATCAAGCGGTGTATTATTCTCCAGCAATTGCTTGTAAGCGACGCCCTGGTCATATACAGGTCCTTTGTAGCCTGTTAATACCCTTGTGGTCAAGCCTACATAGCTGCCCATCACATATATATTATGCTTTCCGCCAAAATAGGTATAGGTGCCGTCGCTGAATTTACTTGTCGGATTCCATATCATGTCATTACCGTTTTCAATAGCCGGCAGGTAAGAATCCTCACCAAACACAATATTTAATCTTTCCCCGGTTTCAAGGTTGATGGCATAGCCCGGGAACCATGATCTTCCGTTTTCACCCTGATCTTCTTCCCACCTGATGAAACTTCCGTCGCTGTTATTGAATATCACTTTCATTGATTTGTGTCTACGCAAACTGAATTTTCCAGCATTGCCTTCGCTCAGTACGGTGTCTTCGCTCATTTCAACGACTATACATTTGGTCCAAAGCCTGCAATCAGGAGTCAGCACCAGTTTAATGCTCGCAATCTCTGAAAGTGGACAATCCCCTGCGACTGAGCCTTTCCATGCCGGTGCGTATACGACAGCACCATTGCCTGAATGTGGTCCTTCAACCTTCGCGCACATCGCATAAGGAGCAATTCTTCCATTCCATATCTTTTCGTATGCTTCATACGGATCATAAGAATCATTACCCTGGTGCAAAGCATCAAACTCTGCATAAAAATCATGACTGTATGGTTCATAGGTGGCATTCAATCCACTGGTTCCGGAACGAATCCAGTTGAACGGGTTGAAATCACCGTCAGCATCACGCACTGCAGTTAACCAGCGTTTGTTGTCATCACCGAATTTAACTTCGTATCCAAGGAATCCATTGGTAATTTCGCTGTATGGATCCCTGCCCGGGGTAGACACTTGCATCACTTCAACAGCCAGTCCCCAGTCTCTGAGATTCTTGCCCAGTTTGACCGCCTTGCTGCCGAAATATGGTTTTCCCTGTACGGTTTCTATCTTGGTTTCCATAGTTCCATCAGCATACACTGTATCATTTGTAGTGGTGTTGATCAGCATCCAGTAACTTTTTGCAGAGATGGAATCCTGGTATTTATTGGCCCCGCCTTTTTCCTTCACCTTCACCGCATTGGGCTCTATGATATGGAATTCAAAATTGGCATTTGGCACCAGCAACGGGTCAACCACCTTGATTTTAACCGGACCATGTCCGCCTAAATATACAGGCGCGTCACTCTTGTTATTCTTTAATATCTCATCAATTGTTTCCTTTGTAAACTCAAGCATCTGTCCGCCATTACCCCTGCCAGCTATTTGTTTAAGCATAGGTCCTTCGCCATAACCTGACTGTTGCAGGCTGCCACCCAGTTCAGGAGATGTTTTGTGTGGGTATGCCGAGAATTTAACCGAATTCCTGCCTGAAAGGTATTGTGTACCCTCCAGTTTCAGGGGGTCATTTGCAGGATAACCGTAAGCAAGTACAAGGTAATGGTAGGTTTTAAAATTCACCAGGGCTTTGTTGGACCCTGATGCAAATGCATCTTCCTTGAGACTGAACGAATGCTGTACACCTTCATTTTTTCCATCCACCATTAATTTAGGCACGTTGGCTGATACATCCGGATCATACTCCAGGTTGATCATATTGGTAATATTGTCCTTCACGTCAAATTGCATAACCAGCCTCGCTTTTTCAATATCTCTCAATTCGCTGTTGGATACAGTTCCATCCTTTAACTGGTAGACCATATAACCCTGGAAGCGGTATTCGATCACCTGGTTCTGCTCATTCTTGACATCTTCTTTATAATTCTCTGTAATATCGGTATTTAAGAACTTGATCACCAGCTCATTTTCCAACTCCTGTTTTTCAACAAAAGGAGGCTCAGGACCATCAGGCAAGTCAAATTTATTGTTGAATAATTTCTGGGCCTTATCGCTGGCAAGCTTCAACAGGTTCAATGAACCCGTCGCACCGCCTGAAGTTGTTTTTGCCCAAACCACACCTACCGTGACATAGTTGACAACACCCGGTTCAAGTGTAAACGGACCGGCTGATTGCAGGAACCTCCTGTCAGCAGGCACATTACCGCCGCTCCTTTCAGTCCATCTTGGTAAATTAGCAAGATTCGGGTCCGGGTTGGTACCATCATCAAACATATATTTGGTACAGATGGTTCCATTCACGCCATTTCCGCCATATTTCATACAAACACCATTCATCCAGTTACCTTTCAAGAGGTTATAGAAATCGATGGCGTTATCAGGATTACCGTTTACCGGATTATTGTCGTTGTTGTAATATACAAATGCACCCATGCCTAACTCCGGGGCATTAAAACCTGTATCCCTTGGGCCCTGGAAGAAGTCAACACCAATGCTTGGCGGATTCAGGCCGTAACCCAACACACCTTCGTCGTTGTCATCGCCGTTGTAGCAGTAACCGAGGCTTCTGCCCACATCACATCCTACGTAATCATCTGAATAGTTTCCTAGATCCGCATCCACCCATTCACCAAAATAAGTCTGGTCAAGGGATTCAAAACCCCTGTTAGCGATCTTGGTGCGGTAAAAAGTCATATTGTTCACCTCATCATTGGTCTGGAAGGCAAAGGCTGTAGTCTGTAATTCCAAACCAATGGGAATACCACCGGTTTCGGCATGCACATTACCCCTGTCGTTATAAACAAACCATATCATCTGGTCGGGTTGGTCTTTCGGAAGGTTCTTGGCAGAGTCCCTGAAAGGATCCAGGATTGGATAATCTCCCAACTCCGGCTCATATTGGAAATTTTCATTTTTATCAAAGAATGGTGCCAGCTCTGTAGTCTGGTTTTCAGGATAAGGGGTAAACTGACCGCCATAGGCAGGCCATTCAATAATACTTTTGGCTATATCTGTATTATTGGATTTCTCCTGGCGCAACAATTCATCCCTTG
>JANWHK010000043.1 GCA_025450395.1 Bacteroidia bacterium | reverse complement strand
GACCAGGAGGCAATTGGCGACAAAACGTGATAGGGGTAATTTTTCCATTTATGTATTTATGTTTTTTGTTTAGGTTCATTTTTTGTGATGTCCATTGTACTTTTTGATATGGCAAAATTCCATAAATCGAGCCTGTAAGTTTGCAGAACGATGCATCGGGAACACATAGTTGCTTTCTTCGATTGTTCATAGAATAAATTCTATACCTTCAAGGAATGAAAGTGTCTCCGTCAATAACACTAAGGTCGGGATGTATTGTCATTGACCTTTTTTTTCACTTGATTTTTAAATTCAATCTTGAATTCAGTACCGATATTTTCACTGCTTTGTATGGAGATTTTACCCCCGAGCGCTTCAACCTGGGATTTTACCATGAAGAGTCCCATGCCTTTGCCCTCCAGGTGTAAATGAAAACGTTTGTAGAGTCCAAAAACATGTTTTCCCTTTTTCTGAATATCAATTCCAAGGCCGTTGTCCTTGAAATGTAATATGGTTGTGTTTTCAATTATTTCACTCGAAATTTCAATTACAGGATCCACATTTGGTTTACTGTATTTTATACTATTGGAAATTAAATTATAGAAAATGCTGTACAGGTAACTCTTGATCGTTGTTATTTCATTTGTTGAATTGAAATCGCAGATGAATTGTACCTTTTCAGTTCCCGTAAGGTTTAAACTGACTTTTATGTCATTGATCAATTCTGAAAAGCGGATAAGCTCTTTTTTCTCACTCAAGTCACGCTTGACCTGGAGGATCATATTCAAGTCCCGTATGACCATGTCGAGTTTTTGTGCGGATACCCCCATGCCATTAAGAAACTTTTCCTTTTCGTTGTGGTTTAGCTGTTTATCCCGGAGAACATCAGACAAGCCTATAATGGTGGCTACAGGTGCGCGTAGATTATGTGAAACTATATAAGAAAACTGCTCCAGGTCCCTGTTGCGCTGCAGCAATTCAGTCATGGTCTTTTCACGCTCGAGTTCCATGTGTTTGCGGTCACTGATATTGCGCAATATTTTGGAGGCCCCAGTTATCTTTCCCGCTGAATCAAAAATGGGAGAAACGGTTAATGAGACAAAAATTTGTTCACCATTCTTTTTTCTCCTCACGGTTTCATAATGATCAACCGACTGCCCTTTTTTTATGCGGTTGAGTATATAGCTTTCCTCATTTAACAAATGCGGGGGAATGATCTGTTGTATTGAATTGCCGATGATTTCCCGGGTGGAATATCCAAGTATGGATTCGGCTCCATGATTCCAAGAGGTCACTATGCCTTCAAGGGTTTTACTGATGATGGCATCTTCTGATGAATTGACAATGGAAGTCATCAGCAATTGCTGTTCTTCAAATTTCTTTCTTTCAGTTATATTCCGGTAATTCAGGACAAATGCTTTTACACTTTCAGTCTCAAGAAGATTGGTAACTGTACCCTCTATCCAGATATAGAATCCTTTTTTATGAAGGGTGCGTTGTTGAAATGGTATAGCAATACCCGGTGCCATTTCTGATCTATGCTTAATGTCGAGACATTCTTCCAATTCGTCAGGATGTATGATCTCCCAAATGGTTTTTCCCTTGTGGTCATCAAGGGTAAACCCTGCTGTTCGAATGAATGAAGGGCTCTGATAAACAACTTCCAGTTTTTCATTTATCAGTATGATGGTGTCGCTGATGTTTTCAATAAGCGCGCGGTTCTTTTCTTCGCTTTGCCTTATTCTTTTCTCGGCCTCCTTGCGCTCTGAAATATCACGGATAAATGCACAAAAGAAATCATTATCGGCATCGTTCACGACAGCAATGCTGAGCTCTACCGGAAACTCCCTGCCGCTGCGGTGAAGTGATGCAACTTCTATCGTTTTATTCAGGATAGACCCTTTACCTTCTTTTATATAACGTTCAAGGCCCCGTTCGTGATGAACCCGATATTGTTCCGGGATAATGATCTCACTCATTCTTTTGCCGATCACTTCTTCCTCTTTCCATCCGAATATGCGTTCTGCCTGTGGTGTCCAGATTGTGATCAGGCCATTTTTGTCCATGCCAATAATCGCATCAAGAGCCGAGTTAATGATATGTTTCCTTGTTTTTTCGCCTGCCCTTATTTTCTCCTCTGTATTTTTGCGTTCTGTAATATCGAAGTTTATGGCAATGGCCCCCACAATTTTTTCATTGTCGTCGTGGAGTGGCAAGCAGGAATTAAGTATTGTTTTACGACTTCCGTCAAAACCTTCAATTTCTATTTCCTGGTTTAGAACCGCCTTGTTTTCTTTAAGAGCTATGACCGCTCCCCATTCATCCCATTCTATCTCTTTTCCATTTGGAAACCATCCTTTATAGACATTATAATCATCCATTCCTACATATTTTACGCCCTCCCAGATCTGCTGTGCAGCCGGGTTAGCCGAAATAATTTTCCCGTGTTCATCCAATATAAACACCCCTACCGGCATATTCGCAAGAACCATTGCAAGAAGTTTCTCATTGGCACTAATATGATCCAGCATTTGATTCATCGCTATTCCTACCTGGGTCACCTCAATACTCTTTGATGGGGCAACCCTTAGTTCCCTGTCACCTTCCTTGATCTTTTGCGCTGACTCGATCAGGTTTTGCAAGCCTTTGGATAATTTTCCGGCGACAAGTATCGCGAATAACGAACCGATAACAAGACTTATGAGTATATACAATATTCCTCTTTTTCTGATCTCCGAAATATTTGACGTAAGGTACTTCTGGGAAAGTCCTATTCGTGCCCAGCCAACAATTTCATCATGGTTTATAATTGGTGAAGCCACATCGAATATATCATTGTTTTCTATAAGCACCTGCGTGGCACCTACAGGTTTTAATTTTGCACTTATACTGTCGGAAGGTTTCAGTCCAAGATATTTTCTATTGGTATGTGCCAATACAATCCCGTCAGAAGTAGTGACCAGCGCATATTCAAGTCCAGGCATTTTCTTGTAACTTGATATAAGATTTTGCAAGCCATCCAGCTCATAGGCAACTACGTGGGAAGTCGCAATATTTGCAAGGTTATCGGAAAGGCCTATGCCTCTGTCATGATTTATTTTGAGGAAAAAAGCTTTTTGGCGACTGACCAGGTCCGCTACAAACATTGATATTGACAATACTATAATGAGTGCGATACCCATGATCAGCTGTGATCGTAATCCTGAAGAGACGACTTTCTTAAATGGATTTGAAATATTCACTTGGTTTTAACACTAAAAGATTACTGAATCGTATTTTTTCTTGAAATCCAGCATTGATCTATAAGCATCATTGTCCGCTTTTTCAAATCCGCTGATACCAAGCCTTTCTAAAGCTTTCCTTGCATCCTTGTTTTCGCCCATTGAAAAGAGCAATTTCATGAGATGCGAAACCAATTTCCCGTCAACAGTATTTTTAATCAGCACGGCATTTTGCTCAAGCGCTTGCGTTTCCCATTTGATCTCCACCTTCGATAAAATTTCAGGATGATCTTTGATATAGACATTCCAGTTACGCCTGGCGCAAATTCCGGCATCACTTTTGCCAAGGTAAACCGCAAGGATGGCGGCTTCAAACGAAGCAACGGCTTCTGTTTGAATATGGAGGTTCACGTCCAGGCCTTTCTTGTACAGATAATACACACCCATCATCGTAGCGGGTATGATATGGGAAGGCACCATGGCTACTTTTTTCCCCTTCAGGTCGGTCGCTTTATGGATATCCGAATTTTTGCGTGTAATGATGAGGCTTGAATACGGCTCATCACAAGTGACTTTCCCCAAAATGGAATAGCCATGTTTTTTGGCTTCAGAAGCCACCATGCCATTAATAATGGTGATATCGAATTTTCCCTGGTTTAAAAAGCTGATATATTCCTCCCAGTCTACACAAGCATGGACCTTGATCCTGTTGCCTGATAAATGAGCATTCAGGTATTTTAACATGGGTCCCCCGGTTTGGCTGTAAGAAAAATTTGGGAAACCCATGACAATTATATTTTGTTTTGAAGTATCAGAAGAAAATGATGGCTGATAGGTTGGAGGGTTTTCAGGATTGTTAATACCACATCCGGTAAAAACGCCCAATAATAACGCGTAAAAAATCAAGTCTGTAACTGAAAGTAGTTTCATGCGGGAAAAGTATATAAGATTGTTAAATATAAGGATCACTGTAAAATGCGGTTTAAGGCAAGGCCTTTGCAGATCATTCAAACTTCGCGATCTTCGCGTTGATCATTTCAACATAATCGCCTACTGTCCGGCAGTGCATCATTTCAAGGGCCATGATCCTGCTCGAATAATCATATTCCTTTACGAGTTGCTCAAGACGCCGGCGCAAAAGTAAAAACTCGAAATGCCCAAAGGAAAGCTGGGTTCTTAATTCCAGGTCATCGTCGAGATCTGAAGGACTGCTGTCAAAATCGCCGGCAATATGAAGGATAATGCGCTTGGCTCTGATGAAAGGCAAATGGCCGGCGTCATCTATCACAGAATTAGCGATCAGGAAATGCCTGATGTCCAGGCCACCAAGTTTTATGTTGTATTTCTGTAGTTTCTTGTTCAACTTTTTGTAGCTAGTGGCGCTGACGTATATTTTATAGTTATTCATCTGGCTTTTTTATCAGGAGATCAAACGAAGGATTTTATTGAGTTTAGTGACGTTCAGGGGTTTTTGAATATGACCGATGATCTGGGGATACGAAAAGGACTTTGCCCTGTCGGCAGGATCTATAGACGAAGTAAAAATGAACACCGGTATCGGTTTTTCCGTCACTAATTTCACAAACTCATTCATGAATTCCCAGCCATCCATCACAGGCATGTTGATGTCAATAAGCATGACATCAGGAAGTTCCCGGTGATTGGCTATGGCCATCTTTAATCGCTCCAGGGCGGTTTTACCGTTATCGAAGGTTTCCAGCTGTTCACAAAAGTTTTCTTGCTTAATCAGTTTTCCTGTCAGGTAAACAATGATCTCGTCATCATCAACGATGTACACGGTTTTTAGTTGCTCATTTCCATAGGAGACCTTGTTGTCCGCATTACGGGTATAACTATTGACGCTGAATTCAACTTCATTGAATTTTTCAGCTATGGCGTTTGAGCGGTTATTGACAGAGCACTCTAAACAACTCTCACCTGTCAAATACATATTGTGGATACATGGGTTAAGGGAACTCAAGTTTGGCCGGTGCCTGTTAATGAATGGTGAAGTAGGCTGTTTTTCCATTTAGTTGGTTAAGGTTCTATTTAGTTTCATTTTCCGGAACATCCTTTGAATTTCTTGTATGGCAAAATTCCGCATGTTCTGCCGATTAGGGTATAGAATGGTGTATCCGGAACATATAGTAGTTTTTATGGGTTGTCCATAGAATAAATTCTACTTTTTCAAGGTATTTTATAATTTGTCAGGGATGATAGAAACTTTTCTATGCCACACGGATTGATCCGACTAAACTTGGTGTATTCTTAAAGAAGTTATTTTGAAATGTGATAAAATACACAGGATTGTAAGGAGAAATTAAATAATATAGTACAATGGAAGATATAGACAAGTTAAAACTTATTGAACGTATAGAGAACCAGGTTTCCGGTTCCATGTTCTGCCGGTGGGAGAGAATGCCTGACGGTAAGCGCAGTGTGTTGTTCATCAGCAGGAATATCTATAAGTACCTGAAAATATCGGAAAAAGATATCATGACGAATCCATGCATACTGTTGGATAATGTCCTGGCCAGGTATATTCCGGGCCTAAAGGAGCAAGAGGAATTATCATACCATACATTCGGCATCCTGGATTATGAGCTGGAGTACCAGACCCCCCTGGGCCAGTTGATCTGGCTCCATCTGCGTGCCATACCTGACAAAGGAGCTAACTGCAATGTGGTTTGGAGTGGCATCATAACGGACATCACCAAAAGAAAAAAGGAGGAATACAGACAGCAGAAGATCAATCATGAGTTCAGGATGTTCAGCATGGTGAATGATTTGATCCTTAATTCCTCTATGGAGAGCGCATTGTTTGACAAGGTGTGCAACAGTCTTGTAAATTTTGGTGGTTACGAGTTGGTTTGGTTCAGTGGGAAAGTACATTTGTCTGAAGAAAACTTCATTATACATCCTGTGTCTTATGCCGGCAATATTGATTACCTGAACGAGATGCTAATGGATATTGAAAGGGAAAAATATATGAAAGGCCCTACCGTCATGGCCTATAATTCCGGCCGGCCCGTCACCACCAATGACATTGAGAATTCTGAGGATTTCGGCGCCTGGCGTTGCACCACCAGGAAACACAAGGTCGCTTCTTCGCTCGTTATTCCATTCATGGTAGGGGATGAGAATTATACAATGAATATTTACAGCAACAAGACCAGGACATTTGACGATCATGAAGTATCTGTATTCAAGCGGATGCTGAAGAATATCGTAACTGCCGTTGCAGGTATCAGGGGCCGGATGGGCATAAAGACTCAATGGGAGCAGGATTGATTGTTGATGCTGAAGTAATAAATAATGTATGATGAAACATGAATTAGACCTGGTCTATATCATTGACGATGATGAGTCCATTGTTTACCCGCCGGACAAATTGTTAAGGCCTGAACACTTTTGCAAACGAACAATGATGTTTGGCGATGTATTCTCAGCCTTGGCAAAGTTAAAGGAATCACTCATAAAGAATGAAAATGTTCCGGATGCGATACTGTTTGACATTGCGTTTCCTGCAATACATGGCTGGGAGTTCATGAATGAGTTCAGGAACCTGAGTATCGATATTCCGGCTTTTGTTTTTACATCCATGATCAATCCGGCTGACAATCAGCGCTTGTATCAATACAACGCAATAGAAGACTTCATTACCAGGCCACTCGCCAGACACAGGCAGCAGAAAATACCAAGGCTGGCGAACACATGAATTCTATCAAGCTTTTCAGCCAGTTAAGTGACTTTTATTATAGATGCGGTAATAATTGCTACAGTGCAGAGATTAAATGCCGGAAACTTTTCTGAACAGCAGGCTTATCACTGTGCCCTCATTTTCCCTGCTGCTGATCTCGTATGTGGCATCTAACATTTTCAGGCAGTCAATGATAATGTTCCAGCCCAGGCCGTAACTCAGGTCATCAGGAGATTTTATCACAGCCCTGGGAAGATCTGGGGGAGCATTAAATTGTTCAAGTTGTTCCGGGCTCATTCCAATACCGGAATCTTCTACAATGAGTATCCACCTCTGTTCATCCTCTTTCATGCTTACCTGTATGGTCCCACTCCGTGTGTATTTAATGGCATTATCAAGCAGGTTGTACATTATAACCCCAAATAATTGTTCATCTATCCGCTGATGGGTTTTGTGAGGGATGGAATTGACAATGCGCAAACCTTTGTAATTTGCAATTGGAGCAAACATGTTGCATTTTTCCTCGCAGAGCTTATAGATATTGCGTGATTTTATCTCGACCTTGTATTGCTCCTTTTGCGTGTTCAGCCAGTTGAGCAGTTCAATGCTCTGGATCAGCAGGTTTTTTGAGGTCATATTGACATCATCAAGATATCGCTTTTCATCCTTGACCACATTCTTCGAAATGGCATCCGTGACGACAGAGATATATTTAATAGGGCCGATAATATTGTGTGAAAAAATAGCCATGGCTTTGTCCTTCAGAAGTATTGACCGGTTGAGCGATTTTTGCTTTTTTTCAAGCAGGATATTGTTCTCTTCCAGCTTCTGGTTGCTGCCCAGTAATTCCAGTGAACGCGCCGTAACTGCCGCTTCCAGTTCGCGGTTTTTTTTCTTAAGGCGTAAATTCCTGAAGCCGGAATAAGCCATTATCAGTGTCACTAAGGCAAGAAACAGTAATCCAAGAAACCACCAGGTTTGATAAAATTTCTTTTCCACTACGAGCCGGAGCGTGGTATAATGATATTTTCCAGAGTGTTCAATGTCTCTTATACGGAATATCAGGCGATGCCTGCCTGACGGGATCTCTGTATAATTAACCGTATTCGATTCAGGAAGGCTTTGCCATGTTTTGTCAAATCCCTCCATGATATACGATATATAAAGATTCTCTTCATTTCCCCAGTATGGTATGGAAACATTGAACGATACCCTGTGGATATCATTGCCAATAAACATGGTGTCGGATACAACAACTTTCCTGCCGTCAAAGTATATCTCATCCATTATAACAGGACTTTGGATATTCCGGATATGTATTTTTTCCGGGTTGAAATATACTACTCCCTTCATTGTGGGGAATGAAAAGGAGCCGTCGCGGTCCTGGTTGGCACATGGAAAGCAAGCACCGTTGAATTCATTGCTCGCCAGTCCGTCGGTGTGGTTGAAGTAATAAAAGGCCGGGAGGGGGGCGCCGGGATTATAAGCATCCATCTCTGTTTTCTGAACTCTGAACAAGCCCTTATTGGTGGATATCCAGAAATAACCGCTACGGTCTTCTATGATACAATGCGCGTACTGAAGGTACTTCATCCTGTCCGGGGGCATGGAAACAAACCCTTTGCCTGAAAACCTGTAGATACCATCACCATAGGTGGATGCCCATATGTTTCCATTTGGTGCCAGGTATATAGAGCGTATGACTTGCTTGCCACCAAGGCTGAACGAGTCTGTGAGCTCAATGTCTGAATTGAAAAAATAAAGGGTATTGTTGCCTGCTATCATCCAGAACCCTTTTCGATTTTTGTCTTCAACCACTGTCCCCCTCAGGCTGGTAAGGTGTTTTAATTGCTTCAACAAACGCGGTTTTCGGGCGTTGTTGTCATAGATCATTAGCCCGTCATTATTATCAATTAACCACAGCCTGTTGTATTTGTCTTCTGAAATGCATTCTGCCCTTTGATTAGGCAGTATGATCTCAATAGTTCCGCTTGCAGGGTTAAGCCTGGCTATTTCTTCCCTGACATTTTCAAACAGGATATCGTTATGATGGTCCTTGTATAAAATAAAAGATGGCAGGAGAGCAGGGTCTATACCGGGAAAGCGCTTATGGCCTTCAGTGGAAAACAGTTGACCGGAAGCAAAGACATGGTCCTTGTCTAGCAGGATATGGGCATTGATGCTTCTTCCAAGTGTGCCACCGGCGATAGAAAAGGATTCATTGATCCTGAACAAATAAAGGCCTTCCGTAAGGGTGCCAAGGCATAAGATTTGGTATGACGGCTCATAAAGCGCTATTGTTATTCTTTCATCAAAGGGCACCTTGTCCATCAGTAACCTCACGGAAAGTTTGTTGTCGTGCAGGCTGAGCGAATATATTTTTTTGTCTTTGACCACCAGGACATGATCACGTGAATTGCAGTTAGACGGCGCATAGAATGAGGGGTCAACGGATTTTCCGTTAGTGCGTGGTCCATATTCAGATGAAACAGGCCGTGGCTGTATGGAGAAATTGCGATCAATGGAATACAATGCGTTTCCCACGGGCACAATAAGGGAATTGTCTGCGGGCACAAATTTCTTTATCGCACTACCGTTGTTGTCATGGATAATGGTACGGGAAAGTTCCCTGCCGACAGAATGTTGAATTCCCAGGGAATCATGGTATATAAAAGCAAGAGGGGAAGACAAGTCCATTCCCATTTTGCCAAATGTGGTACCAATCGACAGTATCCTGCCATCTGCTATATCTATGGTATCTGCTGTGGATGTCTGGACCTTGATATGCTCGCTTTTCTGATCTTTAATAATTACGCCTACCCTCCCTGAATGCAGTTCGGGGAGGTAATAGTTTTTAAGGTGGCGCCCATCATACCTCGAAATACCCATTTCGGTGCCAATCCAGAGATAGCCCATCCTGTCAAATGCCAATCCCTTGATACTGTTTTGTGGCAATCCTGTCTTATCGTCGAGATGGGTGATGAGTATTGGCTGGCTGTGAACTTCGAGCATCCACAACAGGCAGGTGAGCATACAGAGGAGCTGTTTGGCCATATTTCCCTTGGTGGATAGGATGGAATTTAACTAGTTATTTCAGATTGAAAATGGAAGCCAGTTCCGACAGCTCGATAACGTTCTTGACATCCAGCTTGGTGAATATCTTCATCTTGAATGTACTGATGGTGCTGGGTGCGAGGTTGGATTTATTGCCGATCTCACTGTTGGACAAGCCGTCGATCAGGTATTGCGTAATTTCCATTTCCTTGTTTGTAAGTTTGTTAAAAGGGTTTGGGTCGTTGGTTTCGGAGATTTCGTCCAGCGATTTGTAATACAAGTCCTCGCTTATGTAATGTCTGCCCTGGTATACCCTTACAATGGCTGTGTTGAGATAATTGTCGGCAGCTGCCTTGTTAATGAACCCGCGGGCACCGGCTTTAATGGCCCTGTTGCCATACAATGTTTCCGACCCTGTGGTCACAACCAGGATGTTCAGGTCAGGCTGTATTTTTAAAAGCTCGGGAATCGTAGTCAGCGTATTGATATTCTCAAGAAAAAGATCGAGTACAAGTAGCTTCGCAGTGTGTATTTTGAGGATCTTGTGCAATTCAAGAACGGTTTGCGCCTCAACAATTTCTGCTTCAGGAACAGCCTTCTTACACAAAATACCTAAACCTAACCTGGCAATACTATGGTCATCGGCAATGATAATTGTATTCTTTTTATCCATACGACGTAAATATGGGGCTAAATGGTCTAGTGAAATGAAAATCAATTGACTTATTGCAAATATAGATATTCTTTTAAATAAACATCAAAGACTTTATTTTTTTATAATTGGCGCAGATCAATTTGACTTACCTCAGGAATAACCGGTTTTTCAGAAATACCCGTTATTCCTTCAACACTTCTTGTCTATAAAGCCCGGTGGGTGTTTCGATGCTCAACAAATACACACCCGGCTGCAGCAACGTGAGGTCTATCTCATGGTTAAAGAATCCATCCACAACAGTTCGTCCGCAAGCGTCAAGGACAGTGAAATAGCCATGTTCAAGACCTTTTACCCGGATAATACCATCGCTTGGGTTCGGGTACAGGGAATGTACTTCCCTATCAGCAGATATTACATGAACACCGGTCCCGGATTCTGAAAGATAGGCGAGGGCTGCAAAATTATTATCAGTCGCAAGGGCAACAATAATGTTTCCCCCTGGCTGTAAGGCAACACATTTGGTGAGTTCCATGCTATTGGGCCCAAAATCCGTCACCGCCCTGCCATTGTTGCCAAAGCTGCTGTCCAGGCTGCCATCAGCCTCCATGCGAACAAGCATGACATCAGAGTCGGTCGTGCCGGCGATGAGTATCTTCTTGTCAGGCTGCAGGGTCACATCGCGGGCATATTCACTTCCAAACCCAAGATCGGGCATACTTTTCCCTGAGGTTCCGAAGCTACTGTCCAGGGATCCATTCGGTGTGAACCTTGCGATAGCAAAAGTACTTTTGGAAATTACATAGCCTGCATCTCCTACTACTATCATTGAACCATCGCTTTGCAATGCGGCGGCACATAAGTAATGATTGATTCCCGGACCAAAGTCGCAGATGGCTGCACCTCCTTGTCCGTAGCTGCTGTCAACCCGACCATCCGCCTTTATTTTTATGACCGCAAAATCACCCTGGCCATAAACTGAGTCATTGGCAATACCGGCAATAAAGATGTCACCGTTGAGATCTACATGGATAGATGCCGGGAAGAGTGATTGGATTATTAAAGGCTTGCCCAGTATCCCATTCTTTATAAAACCGGTGTCAAGGTCCCCATTTGGATGGAACCTGACCAGTATGATTGATTTGTTCGGGAAGCTATCGGCATAACCTGCGACCAGGATCTTGCCATCTTTCTGAAGGGCTATTGCCAACAGTTGGTCCCAACCGGAAGTGATGGCATGGATTAGCCTGCCGTCACCGCTGAAGGATGTATCCAACAGTCCATCTTCCGTTAACCTCATCAGTGAAAGGTTCTCTTTACCCCCAAACCAACGCGTGCCCCCAACCAATATCCTGCCGTCTTCCTGCAGCCGCATTGACTGGGGTCCCATCAGGGTTCCAAAACCCATGAACGACATACCATCTGTGCCAAAGGTGCTGTCAATAGTTCCATTTTTATTGAGTCGCACTATCGCCATACTTGAACCATTGACCGTGTGCTTATGGCCTGCAAGCAGTATCTTCCCATCCTTTCGGATGGCCATCGACCTCATTTCATTTGTCATCGCATCGTCAAACGTCACCAGTACTTTGCCTCCTGTGCCAAAATCAGTAGCCAGGTCTCCGGGATTCTGTCCGAAGACATGCGTTGCTGTCAGCAAGAAATAAATGAAGAATAGTTTTTTCATAAATAGGTTTTTTATAGCTTGGTGAGGGAAACAAGTTGCAATTTATACCTTTTCCAGAGATTCAATCGAAATCATATGGTAATTTTTATGTCATATTTGGAAGAAACATTTCTTTTCTTGTGGTCAAGGGTTGACTAATCCAACGGTCATTTATATTTAACTTTTTTTGTTAATTTTGCACCGGAAACAATTTTTCATGCAGATCAAATCATCATCAGCGGAGGATTATATTGAAAAGGTAAGCGATAATTTCAGGGAAGGTATCGTTAAGCTTCGTGACATGTTTCTTGAGAAGATGCCTGCAGGCTTCGAGGAGGATGTAAGTTATGGAATGCTAAACTATGTGGTGCCTCACAGCATGTTTCCTGCGGGTTATCATTGCGACCCGAAACTGCCCTTGCCCTTCGTCGCAATTGCGGCACAAAAGCATTTTATTGCCGTTTATCACATGGGTCTTTATGCCGACATGGAATTGCTGGAATGGTTCACTTCCGAGTACGGTAAACGCGTTAAAGGCAAGCTTGACATGGGCAAAAGCTGTCTTAGGTTCAAGAAGCCCGAAAGTATTCCATACGACCTGATCGGTGAACTCATGGGCAAGATGAGCCCTGAACAATGGATTGACATTTACCTCCATAACATGGATACCCGCAACAGGAAAAAGTAGTTTTCTCTGTGGAATTTTACAGCATTATACACCATAAATCACTTTTTTTCACTAAGTTGCAGCATTAGACATCAAAACTATGTCTAATATATAAAACTAATACCTATTTATGAAACACATACTATTAATCCTTACAGTTCTATTGATTTCCCGTGAATCATCAGCTCAATGTTATCCGGTCTTTAAAAAAATGGATAAACAGCCACAGACATATTATGAGGAACCCTACGACAGGAATTTTCCATTCTATTACCAGTTCACCAGTCTCGAGAATAAAATTACCGGCAAAATAACATTGCAGTATGGTTATTGGGACGGGAACAATTGGGTCAAGCTTGGCCCTAATTACTTTACAGGTTATTCCTTAAGGTTGTTGCAATGGGGAAATCGCATTATAGGCTATGGAACAGTCCTTGAAATGGATGGTGTGAAGGCCCCTGCCCAGAAGTATTTCGGAATTATGGAGTATAAGGCGGGCAAATGGGATACCATCCCCGGCTGCACTTTTGATTCCGGGGTTTACGTTGAGGCATGCTCCAATGCACATGGCTTGTATATAAGAATACCTAATAAGAGCAATTCATCCCTGGGTTCGGTATACAAATATGATACTTCCGGTTCGACGTTTGTTAAAATAATCGATTATGAAAGTTATAATTATAACTGGACCAGTTTATTTTGTGGGAAGAACCGCATACTCCTTTCAAATGTTAATAAAATTAATGGTGTCAAAACCAATGGATTCGGATACATCGAGAACGACACCGTCAAATTAAGCAGTGCCCCGGGTTTCACGGAAATTGGGTCATATGCCATTGATAAGGCAACAGATCATATATTCGCAGTGAATTTAAAGTCTGATCCTGTAGTGCTTGAATACGGCAATTCAACCCTTCCTTCGAGGAAAACCAGCCTGAAGATGGTTTCAGCTTACAGCATGCTCCAGGTATACAATGGTCAACTGATATGGCATTCTTATGATCCTGCCTATAATCATTTCTTTCACATACTTTGCCCCGGAGATACCATCTGGAATACCATTAATTGCATAAAAAGCACAGGTATCAATATGACTAACCCTTATGGCAGTGTCAATGGCATTTATATTGAATTAAATGCTCCAGGTCGATCCGATGTTATGGTTTTGAATAATGGCGCACTCCTGAAGGGAATAGCCTTTATAGATAAAGATTCCAATTGTTTGCCGGACAGCGGTGAGCACAGGCTTAAAAACTACAATGTCTATGGCAAATCATCCAGGTTTTATGCCTCTTCTGCTACGGATGACAGCGGCCGTTACCAGCTATTCGTCCCGGGAGATACCATACTGGTCAATGGATCCGGTAAACTTTCGACTTGTGCAGGTGCCAATGCAATTATCACTCAAACTGCAAATACATTCCAAAAAAATGTACCGATCAAAGATCCCGGTGTATTCGATATCAAATTAAAATTACTAAGTCAAAATTCGGTGAGATGGAATTCCAATGGCCTGTATGGCGTTGAAATTGAAAATAATGGTTATCCGGTTGATTTGGCAGAATTTCAAATCATTCTTGACTCCAAACTCAAGGTCAAAGAGGGAGACGCAAGCTTTTATGCCATAAATAACAATGTAGCGAAGGGGCACCTATATAACCTGGATTTTTACGAAAAAAGATGGGTTTACCTGACCGCCTGGATCGATACCTTTAAAACCAAACCTGATACCATGCTGTGCACTAAAGCTTTTGTGCAAATAGATTCACTGGAGTCGGATTACAAGAATAACAGGGACAGTTTCTGCCAGAAAGTGGTGTATAGCCTGGATCCCAATTACAAACAATGTTCCGAAAAGACTGTTAAACCTGGAGTCAGTTCCACTCTTGAATATTATATAGAATTTCAAAATGAAGGAAATGACGATGCTTATGATGTGGTCGTCATCGATGCCTTATCGACTAAGCTGGACTGGAATACACTGAAGGTCAACTCAGCGAGCCATCCTTATACCGTGACTTTTAATGAAGGACAACTGAAGTTTGCCTTTAAGGACATCTACCTTAAACCTAAAAAGACCGATGAGGCCAGGAGCAAGGGCTACATAAAGTTTAGCATCAATACGGTGAAGGGGTTGAGCAAGGGAGATTCCATTCAAAACAATGCCTTTATATATTTTGACCTGAACGCTCCGGTAATAACCAATATGTCCGTAGTTAAAATAGATTATAGCAGTTCAGTGAATGCCATTGTTGTGCAGCCCAATTCATCATACTTGAATATTTACCCGAATCCGGCCCAGGATATTCTCAATGTCAGGACCTCGTCGGATGCACCGATCGTCATTTATAACATGATGGGTGAACAAGTATATTCCGTCGAATCAGCGGAAGGAATTGTTACATGTAATATTGCCGGTTTAGCGGCGGGCATTTACATTGTCAGGTGTGGTGAATTCAGCAGTAAATTTATCAAGACTGAATAATATAATCTGATTCATGAAATAAAATTTCATATTATTGTGGGGTTTATATTTACATCCTGGTAAACCTTAGAATATTTGACCAATGAAATCAGAAGAACTAAAAAGCCTTCAAGCTCCACTGAAGGATAAATATCGTGAACACCCTGAATCTGCCACTATTATTCTTAAGTCAGAAGGAAAAATTGGTGAGGGTATTTCCTGCAAGGTTGACACGGGAAGGGCATTGGTAAATGCCGGCTTGCATCCAGCAACAGGTGGCGACGGCATGTTGGCCTGTTCAGGAGATTTGCTTCTTGATGCATTGGTAGCCTGTGCAGGAGTTACATTAAGTGCTGTAGCAACTGCAATCGGGGTTGAAATAAAGGAAGGAACAGTGAAGGCTGAAGGTGACCTGGATTTTCGGGGAACATTAGGTGTATCAAAGGAAACACCTGTAGGTTTTAAAGCCATACGCCTGTATTTTATACTTGATTCCAATGCTATGCCTGAGCAGCTTGAATCATTGGCAAAACTGACTGAGCGATATTGCGTTGTTTACCAGACATTAAGTAAAGGAGTGCTCATGGAAACTTCTTTTAATAGTTTTGGGGGAATCTGATTCAACTTACTTCCTCAGAATCTTCTCCATTGCTTTTCCTTTTGCCAATTCATCAACCAGCTTGTCTAAATAACGGATCTTTTGCATGAGCTTGTCCTCGATTTCTTCGACACGATACCCGCAAATCACACCCGTGATTTTTGAAACATTTGCATTCATTCGTGGCGCCTGTGCAAAAAAGGTTTCAAAATCATTTTTCTTGTCGATTTGTTCTTTCAATGCTTGTTTATCATATCCTGTCAGCCAGAAAATAATGGCATCTAATTCTGCTTTTGTGCGTCCCTTTTTCTCTACTTTTTGTATGTACAACGGATAGACACTTGCAAAAGACATTCTGTATACTCTTGAATTATCCATTTTATGAATTATGTAAACTTGTTTAATTGGTCACTAAGCAATGGTTTATTTCAAATGCAAAAATAAATAAAAATTGAATATTGATGTATCATATTAAATGAAATTGGGAATTTCCTTATTATTGTGCAGGTAATATTTGCATTTTGACAGCAGTTAAACAAACAATGGTTAAAAGCCTATTCCATTAACAAATGATGACATTAAAAACCTATACCAAAACAGCACTTCTGTTTGCCGGGATCATATTCCACCTTGTTTCATTTGCGCAAAACCAAGCTTCTTCTGCCTTGTTAAGTCAAGCACAAAAGGAACAAATTGTTTCAACCCTTTCACAACAATTGCTTAATAATTATGTGTTTCCGGATACGGCAATTAGAATGAGCAAGCATCTTCAGCAGCGCATGAAGAGTGGTACATACGCAAAAATCACTGACCCTGTGGCTTTTTCAGATATGCTGACAAACGATATCCATTCCATCTATCATGACGTGCATCTTTTGGTTCAATACAACCCACGCTTAGCATCCCGGCTTGCAAATGACATTCCTG
>JANWHK010000042.1 GCA_025450395.1 Bacteroidia bacterium | reverse complement strand
TGGTGTAATACATATATACCGCCATGTAATAGAAGTTCTGGATCTTGTTATTGCTCAGGGTATTGTTCTGGGCAGTGTTGCTGTATGTGGAATTGCTTCCTGTCATGGTTACAGCATACGCAGGACCGGGACTGTTGGTATTGGTGGTACGCATGGTATTGTTGTCAAACAGGTTGTTCAAGCCCGGATTGGTGCTGCTGGTAGCTGTAGGAGATGTAGCTGATGTTGAGGATGAAATGTAAGCACCGCCGGAAGTAGAACCAGTGGACATAGCCGTAAATTCAATAATACAGTTCTTAATTGTATTGTTATCCGAAGCATTGTTGAACCTGATACCGGTTGCATATTGGCTGGTTGTGGTGTTCCTGATCACCAGGTTGTCAATTGTAAACCAGTCTGCTCCAGTGAGCTGGATAACTGCATCAGCGACACTGATGGACAAAAACTTGCCATTGCCATTGATGGTTACCTTGTTGGTTGAAGATGTACCCGTGATAACCGGAAAGTTAATTTGCGCTGACTCCGTAATGTCAGTTATGACGTTCACGGTAACAGCTCCATTCACACCGTTTGTTACAATAGCAGTCCTGAAGTCTGCCCAATTTGTATAATTAGTACCTCCGGTTGCTGAACCTGCATCAATGGTGTAGGTTCCATTGAGTTGGGCCGAGGCTGAGCTGAATACCCCAGTAAAGAGTATGGCAAATACTAATTTGAGGATGTTCGTAAATTTGTAATTTTTTTCCATAATGCTATTGAATAATGTTTCAACGAAAATAAGACCTAGTAATACTACCATTTATAAGTTTTCGATAATGGTACAATAGGTTTCGGAAAAGGGTCTGATTTTATAGATGAACGAAATCCTGCATGCATGTAGTAAAAATGTGGAAAATAGGTTCAAAAGCCCTTAAAAACCTTATGGTTGCAATATATGATGAGTTAATCCATGAGCTCAAAAAAAAACTGTATGTTTTTCGATACATTTTTTTTTGTGCAACCTGCTATGACGGCAATCAACACTCTTTTATGACGGAATTACAGTTGTTAATAATTAAAAACAAGACGAGATTTCCGATAAATATGAACCACCACCTATATTTGAAAAGTTAAAAATACTTTTTTATTGATTACCGGATTGTTATTTTTGATTGGGATATTGAAGCATGAATTGAGGATATGATGATGAACAACCTGCCATTGCCGAAAAATGAAAAGGAGCGCCTTGAAGCGCTCATCAATTACAATATTTTGGAAACAATGCCGGATGTTGAACTGGAAAATATTACCCAGTTGGCATCCTTCATCTGCCAGACACCAATTGCGCTCATCTCCATCATTGATGGCAACAGGCAGTTCTTCAAATCAAAAATCGGCCTTTCCATTTATGAAACACCCAAAAAGATCGACTTTTGTGAGCATATCATCACGGGATATGATTACATGGAAGTACAGGACGCCCTCCTCGATCCTAAATACAACACGAATCCTGTCGTGATAGGCAGTCCGAATTTCAGGTTTTTTGCGGGTGTTCCACTCACTACCAGGGAAGGTTTTAATATCGGGTCACTTTGTGTCATCGACCTGGTGAAAAGACATTTATCAAAAGACCAGAAAGATGCGTTAAAAACACTTGGAAAACAGGTGATCACACAGATAGAGCTAAGGAAACAAAACAAGAACCTGCAATCTGAGATCAACCAGTTGATACATGACAAGATCAACCAGACTGAGATTGACCTGGCCTCATATAAATTTGCCCTTGACCAATCCGCCAAGGTGGCAATTACCGATCCGAATGGGATCATCAAGTTTGTGAATGACAGGTTTTGCAAAAGCTCCAAATATACGAAGGAGGAATTGATTGGAAAGGAATTCAGTATTGTCAATTCCGGATATCATTCAGCTGAATTCATGAAGGATCTCTGGGAAACCATCAAAAGCGGCAAAGTATGGCGTGGAGAAATACAGAATATGGCAAAAGACGGTGATTATTATTGGGATGAGGTCAGCATCATACCCTTTCTTGACAAAAAGGGAAGACCTTACCAATATGTGGCCATCATACAGGATATCACTGACAAAAAATCTTCACAGGAGCGCCTGATACTGGAAACATCACTGATTTCAATACTGAGTGAAAATGAAGACATAGATACTACGATACGGCGGATCTGTCGTCATGTATGTGATGAACTAAGCTGGGATGCAAGTACTTTCTGGAGAGTTGATCCAGAGAGTACGCGGTTGGCAAACCCATTGTTTTGTAACTTCATGGGTGAAAAACTGGCTGTTTTTGAACGGGATACCCTGGCCTCACAATTTGGCATTGAAGAGGGTTTGCCCGGGATAGCCTGGAAAACCAAGGAACCAATTTGGGTATTCGACCTTTTGGCTGACTCACGTTTTGGCAAAATTGAATCCGCCATCAAGGCCAACCTGCGTTCCGCGCTGGTGTTTCCAGTACTGTTTAACAATGAAGTTACCGGAGTCATGGAATTTTTCAGTTCCAGGAATTTAAAGCAGGATGTTAACATCATGCAGATGCTGGAGAGTTTCAGCCTGCAGATAGGCGCTTATATTGAGCGGAAAAAAGCGGAACAGGAATTATTGCTTGCAAAAAAACAAGCTGAAGAATCCGTAATCTCCAAGGACCAGTTCCTGGCCAACATGAGCCACGAGATGCGCACCCCGATGAACGCCATCATTGGTTATGCTGAACTGCTTGCACAATCGGGACTGACAGAGAACCAGAAAGAGTTTGCGGAGTCAGTCAGACTTGCCGGGGGTAACCTTTTGCATATCATCAATGATATACTTGATTTTTCGAAAATCGAATCCGGTACGCTTTCGATAGAATCAGAAACAGTCCATATCAGGACCTTGCTTCATAATGTTTATAACCTGCTGAAGATAAGCGCAATGAACAAGAATCTTGAATTTGAATTCAACATTGACAATGATTTGCCAGAGTATATCGTTTGTGATCCTTTCCGTTTAAACCAGGTACTTATTAACCTGGTAGCCAACGCCATTAAATTCACTGAAAAAGGAAGTGTCCGGGTCTCTGTCAAAAAGACAAGTGAACTGTACAACAGGTGCGAATTGTTGTTTACAATAAAGGATACAGGAATTGGCATACCGGATGATAAAAAAGAAGATATTTTTGAAAGGTTCAGCCAGGTCAACAATGAGATTAACCGCAAATATGAAGGGACCGGACTGGGTTTAAGCATTTCCAAGAACCTTGTCGAATTAATGGGCGGCAAGTTGGAATTGAGGTCGGAAAACGGAGTGGGTGCTGAATTCTTTTTTTATCTTTGTTTTGATCTCTCGACACAGGATACACTGGAAATAAAGGAGAATGAAACGGATTATGAAAATTTTGCTGATAACCCTTCAATTTTGTTGATAGAGGATAACCAGTTGAACCAGGTGTTAGCCAAGAATGTGCTGGATAAATATGGTTTTGACGTGACCATAGCTGATAATGGCCTGATTGGCCTCAAATATATGGAAAGCAGGTCGTTTGACCTGATATTGATGGACCTGCAAATGCCGGAACTGGATGGATACCAGACAACGTCAAGAATCAGGGAGGTTTTAAAATCAAACATTCCCATCATTGCCATGACTGCTCACTCTATAGTAGGTGAAAAAGAAAAATGCCATGCTGCGGGAATGAATGATTTTATTTCGAAACCATTTAACCAGAAAGATCTGTATAACAAGATATATCAACTGCTAAGGCCCGGAAAGACAAACCAAAGCAGAAGTGATGATTCACCACAGGTTGTCAACCCAGGTAAGCCATTGAGCAGCGAACTTTTAAGCCTGGATTATTTACATGGTTTATCTGAGGGTAATATCAAATTTGAAATGGATATGCTGGAACTTTTTATTTCCAAAGTACCTCCCGATATTGATGCACTGCAAAAAGCACTTGATGAACCGGATTATCCCAGGATCAGTGAAATATCACATAAACTGAAGTCTTCCATGGCCATTTTCGGGCGCACTGACCTTGAAGAAATTTTATCCGGCCTTGCCCTTCAGGCTAAGGAACATAAAATTGATAAGGAAATATTGCATACATTTGTCAAGTTAAAAATGGAATTATCCGAGTTCTATCCCTTATTGCAAAAGATACTTGACAATCTTAAAACGAGTTTAAATTAACCAATACGACGATGAAATGTATTATCATAGATGACAACGAATTAGCCCTGAAGGCCACTGAACAATGTGTTTCAAAAGCAGAGCAACTAAACCTGGTAGGCACCTTCGAGGATGCCTTTAAAGCCCTGACCTTTTTATCCACCAATACCGTGGACCTGATATTCCTGGATATTGAAATGCCGGAATTGAACGGAATCGATTTTATAAAGGCTTTAAGACAGCCTCACCCGTATATCATTCTCACCACTTCACATACTGAACATGCCCTGGAAGCTTATGATTACAATGTCACCGACTACCTTGTCAAACCCATCTCATTCCCGCGTTTCCTGAATGCAATTGCAAAAGTGGAGGACATGTATGAAAAGCAGAATATACACCATTCTGACCAGGATACCATCTTCATTAAAAAAGGGAACCTGATCGTACGCGTGAACAAAAAGGATATCCTCTGGATTGAAGGATTGGGTGATTATGTGACACTGAATACAGAAAAGGAAAAATTCGTTGTACATTCCACCATGCATGCGATTGAACAGAAATTTTCCACCAATGAATTCATCAGGGTGCACCGTTCATTTATCATCAGGATAGACAAGATCAATAATATTGAAGACAATTGCATTTCATATTTCGACAAGTTCATTCCTATCGGGAAAACCTACCGTGAAACTGTCTATAAACGTTTAAATTTGCTTTAAAATACGATTGCCGGTTTTTCGTTTATCTACAAAATACCCTCCTTTTCCGAAAACTTGAGGTATATGGTCGAAAACTTTTGAAAGGTAAATTTTTAACCCCCTACTTTTGAATCAAATAAAATTTATATTGTTAAAAAATTGGAAATCGTACCATTACGGTTTCCAATTTTTTTTTACAGCTTCCCTATCGAATGATGGGGGCAATGAAGGCTAGTTTTTCATCTGTCTCAGTTTTTCAGCATTTACAATGGTAATGTTGCTGCCTTTTATCTCCAGTATACCTTCTTCCTTGAAATCAGTCAGTGTCCTGATCAATGTTTCAGTAGCAGTACCGGCGATGTGGGCCAGGTCCTCCCTGCTTATAGGGAAACTGAAATTGTCCTTGTTGTCATCCTTGCCATACCGGTCTTTCAGCATCAGCAGGCTTTCCGACACTTTTTTCCTGACACTGTCATAGGCGATTTTCAAGAGACGCTCTTCCTTTTCCTTCACTTCCTTGCTCAATAACTTGATAAATGTATTTGTTACATCCCTGTTTTTGTATATCAGCTTATAAAAATCCTCCTTGGGTATCATTTTAATCCATGCATCTTCCATCGCTATGGCTTCATCATCATACACACTGTTTTCAAAAAGTGTCACATAACCAAAAAAATCACCTTCTTTATACAGGCCGGTAATCAGTTCCTTATCCTGTTTATTGTTTTTAATTGTTTTGACCTTTCCCTTTTCTATATAAAACAAAAACATCGGCATATTCCCTTCCGAATAAATGGTATCCTTTTTCCTGTATTGCCTGGTCTTGTAGTTCATGTCTATTTTTGACAATTCGTCAATGGTCTTCACCTGCCTTATGAACTGGTCGAAACCCTCTGTAGGATGTGAGAAATTATGGGCCTGCAACAGGCTGGATTTTTTAAGCCGGGTATTCACGGCAGCAAGCAATTCAACATCGTCAAACGGCTTGGTAACGTAGTCGTCCGCCCCAAGTTCCATGCCTTTCCTGACGTCAGACCTGTCAGCCTTTGCCGTCAGGAATATGAACGGAATATGGTTGGTATTCGGGTCGCGGTTCAACATCTGCAGAACACCAAATCCATCAAGTTCGGGCATCATGATATCGCAAATAATCAGTTCCGGCTGGCTAAGTTGCACCTTAATCACTCCCTCCTTGCCATTGTTGGCTGTTTCTACATGATGCCCCGCAAGGCTCAGTATCTCTGAGGTGTTTTCCCTCATTTCTTCATTGTCTTCTATTAATAATATATTTGCCATAATTTTCAGATTGGTATTTTCAGATTGGTATTTTAAGTGAGAATTTTGTACCCTTGTCGGGTATGCTTTTAAAGGAGATTTCCCCGGCCAGTATCTCTACATATTTTTTCACGATATTCAGGCCCAGACCGGTTCCCTGCATATTACCTATATTGTTGGCCCTGTAAAAGCGGTCAAAAATATGTGGCTGGTCATCGTAGGGGATGCCTATACCCTTATCCCGGATATCTACATATAAAAAATGCTGGTCGCTTTTGGACTTGATTTCTATAGGCGAGTTTTCATTGGAATATTTGATGGCATTGCTTATAAGGTTCACCATGATATTCCTCAATATTTTTCCATCGACATATACTTCGTCACCATTCTTAAGACCTTCATAGGTAATTTTCTGGCCATCCTTGGCGATGCCTTTTATCTCCTCTATAATCTCGTCGACCAGGCCATTGATGCCAACATTTTCAGGATGGGCAACAACAACCCCCTCTTCCAGTTTATCCAGAGACAGGAAATCATTCAGTATATCTGTCAGGTGGTTCACTGAGTTCTTCACCCTTTCTATATGTTTTATCATCTTTTCCTTGTCCAGGCTTTCCGCATATTTTCCTGTTAGTGAAACGGATGACATAATGGTCGCCAACGGTGTCCTGAACTCATGTGAGGCCGTACTGATGAAACGCGACTTGAGATTGTTCAGTTCCTTTTCCTTTTCAAGTGCTGCGTCGGCCTCTTTTTTTGATTTGGTGAGTTTCCGTATCATTTCGGCCAGCTCAAGTGTCCTTTCCTCCACCTTCTGTTCAAGTTCCTGGTTCAGCCTTGAGAGTTTAAAACTGGTCTTTTTCAACTTCTCATTGGTCATCCTCAACTCATCATCTTTTTTCTTGCGCTCTGTTATGTCCATGATGAAAGCGACAGTCAGCATCTGCGACTTTGATTTCAGGTTGCTTAAGCTTATCTCCACCGGGAATTCGGTGTCGTCCCTCTTCTTTGCAAGGAGATCCGTGCCAACACCTATTAGCGGATACTTGAGATAATCCCCCGTATTGTTTTCAGTTAGCAGGTCGGGAGGCATCAGGTTTTCCAGGGTAAGCTTGTTCATTTCCTGCTCATCATAGCCAAACATCATCTGGGCCCTGGGATTGGACAATATGATATGACCAAGCGTATTGCACACAATAATGCCTTCTGTGGCATCTGTGAACATGCCTTCCAATATTTCGCTGTGGTTGATCTTACGCATTGATATCCGCAAAATTAAATGATTGGAACTTATATTTTTCCAACAGGTAGGAATCGTGTAATATTTCCCTGTATTCATGTAAGTTACCCCTATCAACTTCATAAATTATATAAACAAACACGTTAATCATATAACATTTTTTTGAAAAACGTTTGTAATATTGCCTTTAGAATCAAAACGATAGGTTAACAAACACATAAATTAGTCAAAATTCATGATTGGTGACAAACAAATTAACAAACTGGCGTTCGGATTACTGATAATCGTTTTGGGTTGTTTTATCTTCTATGGCATAGCTGAGTTCTTTCCGGCTTTTTTAGGTGCCGTAGTATTTTACATCCTGTTCAAAAAGCTGATGATATTCTGGGTGAAGAAGAAAAAGATGAACAAGTCATTGTCAGCCATGTTTATCATCCTGCTGTCCTTCATCATTGTTGTATTACCCTTGAGTATATTGGTAGGCATGCTTTACATCAAGGCAAATGAAATACTCAGCGACCCGGCCAAAATCTCGGAATCGATACAAACCCTGGACACCAAACTGACTCAATTACCCTTTAAAATGTCTCTTAAAGACATGACAAAAAACATCCAGGGATTTGCTGCTGATGCTGTTTCAATTGTCTTCAATTCAACTCTCAACATACTGGCCGGCCTCATCATGATGTATTTTTTCATGTATTTTTTGCTGGTTAAGGCCAACACACTCGAAGCCGGAATTATTTATTTTGCCCCTTTTCAAAAACAAAAGATATTGCTATTTGGCCAGGAACTGGTGGTACAAACCAAAAGCAATGCCATTGGCGTACCGCTGATTGCGTTGGCCCAGGGCATTTTAGCGTATATTGAGTACAGGATATGCGGCTTGCCCGAGGCTGGCATGTGGGCCATACTGACGGGATTTGCATCTATTATCCCTATTGTGGGCACGGCAGCTATTTGGATACCCATAGCAGTCTATTTTTTCCTCTCCAACCTGATGTGGCAGGGTTTTACAATTACCATCTACAGCATCGCAGTCATAGGCACCGTTGACAATATTGTCAGAATGATAGTTTCTAAAAAAATTGGCGATGTACACCCGATCGTGACTGTACTGGGAGTTATACTTGGACTTAAATTCTTTGGCCTGCCTGGCATTGTCTTTGGCCCTCTGCTGATTTCCTATTTCCTGCTTTTCCTCAAATTGTATTATATCGAATATGATGTGAGCCATATCAAGTCAAAGACCATTGCAGCTGTTGCCGTCAAGCGTAACATGTTTACTTCTGTGATCCATGGCCTCCTGAACTATAAATACAGGAATAAAAAAGGCGGGGAAACCCCAAAGACTTAGTCAGCTAGTCAAACCACTGACTGCCCGACCTGGTATAGCCACTGATCTGTATCTTCCCTTTTTCAATCAGTATTGCGCCATTCTCCTTGCTGCGTTTGGTTCCGTCCTTATCTATATAGATATGTCCGTAATTTGTAAGCAGGTCAAAACTTAGCTCATCAATTTTATTTTTGAGGTTTATATGGATATTGCCATATTCAGCCTTTAGTTCCATACGGCCAGGCAATTCGATATTCCTGCCCGTGATATGTCCTGAACGGGAGACAACTTTGACATCGCCCTTGCAATCCTTCATATCCGCATTGCCATAACCTAATTCCAGGTCAATATCACCTTCACTGGTCTGAATATTGACATTCCCTGAACTGGATTTTGAACTGATGTTGCCACTTATCCCAAAAAGGTTTTGATTGCCATATACCGAGATCAGTTTAACCTTACCTGAAATGGTTGAAAGCGATATATCCCCGGACTTTGATTCTATCTGAACCTCCGCATTCACATTATTGAGTTTGATATTGCCATAATTTTCCCTGATATCACATAACTTTGCTTGTATATCCTTACCGCTTATCCAGCCTGAACTGCAGATGACCTTAAGCTCACCCCGGAGCTTATTCAATGTTATATTGCCATAATTGGCCGTTAGGTCCAGGTCACCATTCAATTGGTCGACTGACACGTTGCCTGAAGCGCAATTGGTTTTTATGTTGCCATTGATATCCTTAAAACTTTGATTTCCGTAACCGGATACAGCTTCTATATTGCCGCTCAATCCCCTGGCAGTGATATCCCCGCTTGAATTCTTCAATACCACGTCCGTTTTCTCGGGTACTGTAAAATTCAAAAAGCCATTATAATACAATGAACCCACAAACAGCGTATTAGATTTCCCCTTGTTTTCTATCCAAACCTTTAGCAATTCACCGGAGCGTTCATAAAATATCCTGAAATCTGACCTAACGGCTACCAAACCCTTGGTTTCTATATTGAGTTCTCCTTTCAGAGTCACATTTTCTGTATTTTGGGCATCGAGGTTGACATTGCACATCATGGCATTCACTTCCAAACGTTTTACACCTGTGAACATCGTATCAACCGTGACATTATATTTTTTGTCTGAGCGATTGAAGATTTCCCCGGTACTTTTCCCTGGTGCAAGATTTGCATCCTGTTGTGGAGTGACACCCTGTTCAAAAGGATCATTTTCCGATTCAGCATTTTCAAAAAAGGTTAAGCCCGGCAGTTCATCCGGTCTCATGAAACTGATAGTTTGCCCTTCTCCTTCCAACTTATTCCGGGAAATGCCTTCAGACCCGCTTCCTGTTTCAGCAAAAGGTACAACAGGTGACTGCAGTCCTGTATCTGCCACTGCAAGCAGAGTTTCTTCATGTATAGGCACCAAAGGCAATAGGGCGTTTTTCCCTGTTCCATTATGATTATTAAGACTCAGATAAGCGACCGCAGATATTACGCCAATACCTGTAAAAAGCCATTTCAGGCCTGTCTTTGAGGCAAACTTCTTATTCAGTTTGCCCAATAGTTCCTTTTCTTTGTGAAGCGGCGGAAATATGCCGGCTTCACTTGTAAATATTATTCTTGCTTCCATATCCATTAAAATTTCAGGGAATTGTTGATCCGCATGCCCTTCCAATAGTTGCCAGTTGAGCAGTCCGCGGATTTCTTCATCGGTAATTATATCATTATACTTGTCCATTGATTTTGTCAGTTAAAAGTTTTTTTAATCTCTGATAATATACTTTCAGTTGTTCTTCCGGTTTATCAACATAACGGGCAATCTCACTATAGGGTCTTCCATCACTTCGCATCAGCAACAGTATACGTTGCCAGTCTTCCATTTTATCGAGTTCTGCATTCAGCAAACGGAGTTTGACATTCGCTGATTCCTCCGGTAACATTGCTTCAGGTTGATTTTGAATGGTCTCGGCATCCACCTCTGCAATCTTAAAATTTTCAAACTCCTTTTTATGGTCGCGATAATGGTTCCTCAGGTAATTGATAAATATCCTGAATACAAATGATCCAAACTTTTCTTCATTCGTGAAACTATACTTGCTATATGAATCTATTACCTTGTATAGGGTGCGATATACCAGGTCCCACGATTCATCCTCGTTGATATGCCATGTGCGGATTGCGTATGCATAGAGTTTCCTGCCATAACGGTTATACAGTTCCGAGATCAGGTCATTCCTGTCAAGATGTGTGAGTTGATATGATTCCCGACCTGTATTGTTCACAATATGCTAGTCTACGTGATGTCCTACCTGTTAAAACACAAACAGGTAACACGT
>JANWHK010000041.1 GCA_025450395.1 Bacteroidia bacterium | reverse complement strand
TTGAACTGAGCGGTTTTTATACACAATTCAACAATGCCCTGACTTATGGCAGGGGAGAGTTAAATGGCAAGGATACAATTACCTTCAATGGAGTTCTAAGCAACATTTATGTGATGCAGAATGCAGCGAGCGCTTATATTTACGGGTATTATGCAGGGGCTAACCTGGATATCAGTAAAAAGATCAGTATCAATGGAAGTATCAATTACACCTATGGGAGGATCAATACAGATTCCACGGATTATCCGCTTGACCATATTTCACCTGTTTTCGGAAGATTTGGCCTGACATTTAAAACCAATAAACTCAGGGCTGAACTGTTCACATTGTTCAACGGTGCTAAAAAATCCGCTGACTATAACCTCCTTGGTGAAGACAACCAATTGTATTCTGCTGAGCCTGTTAAAGGCTTTAGCCCTTCATGGTATACCCTGAATTTCCGTGGATATTACCAGGTCAACAAGATATTGCAGGTCCAGCTTGCAATAGAAAACATACTTGACCAGCATTACAGGACATTCTCCTCGGGATACAGTGCTGCGGGCAGGAATTTTATACTGACACTCAGGGGTAATTTCTAATCAGACCAGGCAGGTATAACTTCCCGTCTTGAAAAATACTTTTAATCAACGCCATGGATTTTTCCGTGGCGTTTTTTTTGTACATAACTCAAACTCATAACTCATAATCCATAGTTCATAATTCATAATTCTTATGTAATTTTGTAACGCGAATATTTTACTGAAAAAGTGGATATTCAAATGTAAATAAACAAAAATTAATGAGCGACCATCCTCCGTATTTAGATGCCCTGAATGAAACACAGCGCGAAGCTGCAATGTGTATCAATGGTCCTGTAATGATCATTGCAGGTGCCGGCAGTGGAAAGACCAGGGTGCTTACTTACCGCATCGCGCATATCATCAGGCAGGGCACCGACGCTTTTAATATCCTCGCGCTGACCTTTACAAATAAAGCCGCGAAGGAGATGAAAGCCAGGATAGAAAGGGTCGTGGGTTCAGAAGCGAAAAACCTCTGGATGGGTACATTTCACAGCATATTTGCAAAAATACTGAGGGTTGAGGCCGAACGAATAGGTTTTCCCAAGGACTTTACAATCTATGATACAGACGATTCCAAAAGCCTGATCAAGACCATTCTCAAGGAGATGAACCTGGATGATAAATTGTACAAGCCCGGAATGGTCTACAACCGTATCAGCAATTGCAAGAACAGCCTCATCACGCACAAGGAATATATCAGCATTCCTGAACTGATGGAAGCGGATTCATCGTCGGGCAGGCCACTTATGTCCAAGATATTCGCAGCTTACCAACTCCGTTGTTTTAAGGCGGGAGCAATGGATTTTGATGACCTGTTGGTGAATACCTACCACTTGTTCAAGAAAAATGCCGATGTGCTTTATAAGTACCAGCACAAGTTCAAGTATATCATGGTGGATGAGTACCAGGATACCAACCTTTGCCAGTACATGATAGTCAAAAGCCTGGCATCTGTATACGAAAATATTTGTGTGGTGGGTGACGATTCCCAGAGTATTTACAGTTTCAGGGGGGCCAGCATACAGAATATCCTGAATTTTGAGAAGGATTACCCTGACCTGAACGTTTTTAAGCTGGAGCACAATTACAGGAGTACTTCCAATATAGTGAATGCCAGCAGTTCCATCATAGAAAAGAACAAGGAAAAACTGGAAAAGAAGATATTCACGAATAACGCCGAGGGAGAGAAGATAAAGGTAGTCAGGACACTCAGTGATAATGAGGAAGGTCGCATGGTGGCCCAGAGCATTTTTGAAGAGAAAAACCAGAAACAGCTTGCCAATTCTGATTTTGCCATATTGTACCGCACCAATGCCCAGAGCCGTGCATTTGAGGAGGCCCTTCGCAAGATGAATATGCCATACAGGGTATATGGTGGTACAGGTTTTTACCAGCGCAAGGAGATCAAGGATATGATAGCTTACCTGCGACTGGTAGTGAATCCGAACGATGAGGAGGCACTCAAGCGTATCATCAATTATCCGGCGCGCAAGATAGGGGCGACTACTATTGATAAATTACTGGTTCTTGCTTCTGAAAACAATATCAGTATATGGGAAGTCCTTAAAAACGCCCACCAATACAGTTTGCTTGGAAGCGCAGTGGCGCACCTGAAGGACTTTTACATCATGATAGCGAGTTTCCAGACCATGCTGGCGACCAGGAATGCATACGAAATTGCGGAGTATGTAGCTAAACAATCCACCCTGTTAAAGACCTTGTACGAAGACAAGACCGTTGAGGGCGTTTCAAGGCATGAGAACCTTGTTGAATTGTTGAACGCCATCAAGGAATTTACAGAAGACGACACCAACGAAAATGAGAAGACGCTTGCGGTTTTTTTACAGGATATTGCCTTGTTTACAGATGCTGACAAGGAAGATGGTGATACAGATAAGATCGTGATGATGACCATCCACAGCAGTAAAGGTCTTGAGTTTAAACACGTGTATGTTGTGGGTCTTGAAGAGAACCTGTTCCCGAGCCAGTTGAGCCTGAACAGCAGGCAGGAACTGGAGGAGGAACGCAGGTTGTTTTATGTGGCGGTGACCAGGGCGGAGCAAAAAGTAACACTTTCTTTCGCTACATCCAGGTTTAAGTACGGTAACCTCATACCTTGTGAACCCAGCAGGTTTATTGACGAGATTGACACTAAATACCTTGAGGTGTCATTCGGGAATGCCAGGCCGGAACCGATGTTCCCGGAGAGGGATAAGGGGTTTGGAAAAGGATATGGCATGTTGGTCGGCAAACAAGCTTCAAGGCCATTGCCCCAGGTCAAGGTGTCCGAAAATTTCAAGGAAAGTAATACGGCTGATATTAAGGAAGGTAATATCATAGAACACCAGCGTTTTGGCATGGGTAAAGTGTTAAAAATTGAGGATTCCGGTGATAATAAAAAAGCCGTCATACAATTTGATGAAGTGGGCCAGAAAACTTTGGTGCTAAAATTTGCCAAGTTGATGATTCATAGCTAAAAATATATAATTTTGTATCATGAAAAAGTTCGTGTCATTACTTATTTTAAGTTCCCTTGTTTCAGTTCATGCCCAATTGCAACCGGTACTGAAAAACAAGAGAGGCATCAGTATTTTACCACAAAGGGGCGATTACTGTATAGGATTTAGTGCAAATCCATTCCTGCAATATATAGGTAACATGTTCAATAACAGCACATCCAATCCTTCGCCGGTTGCTGTGTCTTCAAACCAGATGATTTTTGCCAAGTACATGAAAACCAGTCAAATGGCCTATCGGGCAAGTTTTTGGTTTAGCGTCAATAACAATACAAAATCCGATAACGTATTGGATATAAGCCCCGGAGCACCTATGAATGCGCTTGTGACGGATGAAACAAAACAAAGAAATACCATATTGGGACTAGGTGTTGGTATTGAAAAAAGGAAGGGTGATACAAGGCTGCAGGGGTTTTATGGGGGTGATATTTTCCTGAATTACAATTCAGGGATCAATTATAAATACGAATACGGCAATAAATTGGAGCATTATGATACCGGTGTTATACGCACGGTCAGGCAAAGGGGTTCTTCAACCTTCTCCATTGGTATCAAGGGGTTTGTAGGGGTGGAGTATTTCGTGGCCCCAAGACTTTCATTGGGCGCTGAGCTGGGTTATGGACCCTCGTTTTATTTCAATAGTGCCTCAGAAACCACAACCGAACAATATGATTTTAATCAGTCCGTAAGAATGGAAGAAAAAAGGGCCCTGTCTGCTAGGTCAAGGGGCTTCAGGCTTGATGTGGACAACTACAACGGAATGTTGAAATTGCTTTTCTACTTTTGAAAAAAAACTTGCTTACTTTGAATATACGCCTTATCTTTGCAGTATATTTAAAACCTAAGAAATGAAAAGTATTAACATTAAAAATCTATTGGTCGCAGGAGCTGTTATAACGGCCTTTGCTATATCTTCGTGTTACAAGGAAGGAGCCAAGATTTCATTCAGGTCTAAGAGGGACAGGTTGGCTAACGAGTGGAGCCTTACCAATTATGAAGTGAATGGATCAGTTGATGATGCGCAGAAGAATTCATGGAGAAGCGGCGATTCCATGGAATTGTTGTTTATCATCAATAAAGGCCCGGCTTACGGGTTTGGTATGCAATATACCAAGACCTATTCTGACGCACACGACGGCAAGATTTTCTCCTCTAACAGACCGGAACAACCCAGAACGTATTATGATATTCAGAATGCCTTCAGGACCAACGTAATTTTCCATGCAAAAATGGCGCGTGGCGGAAACTGGACTTTTATCGATAAATTCAGGAAACTCCGTTTCGGGATCATTGGTAATCCGGACGTCGCTTTCGATGACGTTACCGATATCCTGGAAGCTAAGATCATCATGTTGAAAGACAAAGGTCTGAAATTGGAATGGGTAAATGACGATGGTAAAACACATACCATGACATTTGAGCCAAGAAACCCAAAACTTAAGTACTAAAATAACCATTACCTTATATTAGGCCTGCAAATTTATTTTGCAGGTTTTTTTATGTCATATTTATATGTACCTTTGAAAAAGATATGCAGGAATTATTTCATTATAATACACAAGCTAAAAAACTGATTATCTCTGAATACGGGCGCTCTTTCCAGGAAATGGTAGAGCATGTTTTAAGCATTGAGGGAAAGGAAAAAAGGTTGAAGATGGCAGAAGCCCTGATTTCCGTTATGGAGATATTGAATCCAATCGTAAAGGAACAGGCTGATTACAAACAGAAATTATGGGACCATTTAAATATTATTGCCGATTTCAAGCTTGATGTTGAGGGTCCATTTCCTGTGCCTGAAAAGACCAAGATATTCCGCAAACCGGACAAGATTGAATACCCGAACCAACCGATTAAATTCAGGTTTTATGGAAGGAACCTGCAATTCATGGTCAACAAGGCTACAACGATAGAAAACCAGGAGATGAAGGCTGAATTCCTGAACCTCCTCGCTTCATTCATGACCAATTCATCGCGTAACTGGAACAACGAAAACCTTAGCAACCAACAGCTGGCTGAACATATTGAAGTGATTTCCCAGCAGAAGTTAAAGGTGAACCCTGATGAGCTCGAAATCACCCTGGAACAAAGAAAGAAAAAATTCTTCAAGCATAATAATAACAGTGGCGGTGGCAACAGTGGCAGTAACAGTGGTGGTGGCAAGTTTCATAACAACAAGAACAAAAAATTCAATAACTACAAAAAAAATTCTTAGATGTCAACTTTTAAAGTCATTGGCGGGAAAAAGCTAAAGGGAGAGATTATACCCCAGGGCGCCAAGAACGAAGCTTTACAGATTATTTCCGCGGTACTTTTAACATCTGAAGAAGTTGTCATCCACAATATCCCGGCCATCAGGGATGTCTTGAAATTAATAGAATTATTGACTGACCTGGGTGTCAAAACCAATAAAATTTCAGAAGGGACATATTCATTCAAGGCCGACAATATCAACCTGGATTACCTGAACTCGGCTGAATTTAAGACCATGGGTGCAGGTCTCAGGGGTTCCATCATGATTATAGGGCCATTGCTGGCGAGATTTGGCAAGGGATATATACCAAGCCCGGGCGGTGATAAAATAGGGCGTAGAAGGCTGGATACGCATTTTATAGGCTTCATGAAACTGGGGGCAAAATTTGAATACCTGCCTGATGAACAATTCTATAAAGTGACAGCTGAAAATGGCAGGCTGAAGGGCGCTTACATGCTGCTTGACGAGGCTTCCGTAACGGGAACAGCGAATATTCTTATGGCTGCCTCACTGGCAAGCGGTAACACCACCATTTATAATGCAGCCTGTGAACCATACCTGCAGCAGCTTTGTAAAATGCTGAACAGGATGGGTGCAAAAATAACAGGTATAGGGAGTAATTTACTGCACATTGAAGGTGTTGAAAGCCTGGGAGGTACAGATCACACCATGCTGCCGGACATGATTGAAATTGGCAGCTTTATTGGCCTGGCGGCCATGACTGAAAGTGAGATTACCATCAAGAACTGCATGGTGTCCGAACTTGGTGTCATCCCTGATATTTTCAAGAGACTCGGCATACAGATGGAATACAGGGGCGATGATATTTATGTGCCCTCGCAGCAACATTACGAAATAGAATCCTTTATTGACGGAAGTATATTGACCATTGCTGATTCACCATGGCCCGGCTTTACGCCCGACCTGATCAGCATCGTGCTGGTCACCGCCACACAGGCGCGCGGAAATGTATTGATACACCAGAAAATGTTCGAAAGCAGGTTATTTTTTGTCGACAACCTGATAGATATGGGTGCCAAGATCATCTTATGCGATCCGCATCGCGCCAACGTGATGGGACTTGATAAAAAGACACCGCTCAAGGGTATTACCATGAGTTCCCCGGACATACGCGCAGGGGTGGCCATGTTGATAGCAGCCCTGAGTGCAAACGGTACCAGTATTATCAAGAATATTGAACAGATTGACCGCGGCTACCAGTATATAGACCAACGCCTGAACAACATTGGCGCGGAAATTGTAAGATTAGATTAAGAGGATATTATTAAATGAAAAACAGACAATTATTAACCGCAGGTTTCGCCTTAAGCACCTTGCTTACCCTGGTCTGCGGATTTACTTTTTCAAGTCGTGAAGGTGTGGAAATTCCCCTCAAACAGGTCGAATCATACGTGTATGCCGATACACTTAACCTGTCAAAATTTAAAGGCAGGGTAGTGGTGCTTAATTTCTGGGCTTCATGGAGTAAAAGCAGCAGGAGCGAGAATAAGAATATCGTAAGGGTTTACCAGAAATATAAACAGAACCCCAATGTTGTATTTATCAGTGTATCCCTTGATACAGATCAGACAAGCTGGAAAAATGCCATCGAAGAAGATGAACTGGCTTGGCCTGACCAGGTATGTGATTTCAAGAAATATGAATCACCTATTGCCCTAAAATATAGCGTGAATACAATACCCAAGATCTTGCTTGTGGATACCAAAGGTGTCATTTCATTGTCGTCTGCTAAAATAATCGACCTCGAAAACAACATCGATGCCCTTCTGAAATAACTGAGACTCAATTTTCCATTCCGCTTTAGCGGAATTGCAAAATTGTAAGTCGAACTTATCCCGCTTCGCCGACGGCAAGCCTATGGCGACCGATGGAGGCTTTGCGAGGGATCTCGTTCTACTAGTATTAATTTACCGTCAACTTGTCACATTTTTTCTATTGGCAATATTTTTGCCAAGTATGCTGATATGATAGATGATGTAAATGATCAGCAGGAAATCGAAAATGACAAGGGTCCTGTAAAGGAGGAATCCGGTCAGGTTGAGGCCATAAATGAAAATGAACTTGAGTCATTGAAGAAGCAATTGCAGGAAGCCAATGATAAGTTTCTGCGTATCTATGCTGAATTTGACAATTATAAACGCAGGACCATGAAAGAGAGGTCCGAAATCCTTCAGACAGCCGAAAAAGATGTCATACTGGCATCGTTGCCGGTTATTGACGATTTTGAAAGGGCCCAGAGGGCATGGGAATCCATACAGGATATAAATGCCTATAAAGAGGGCATTGATCTGATTTACCAGAAATTCAATTCTATTTTACAGGCAAGGGGACTTAAACCTATTGAAAGCATAGGTAATGCGTTCAATGTGGATTTGCACGAAGCCATTACCAATGTTCCGGCGCCGAGTGAAGACCTGAAGGGAAAGATAATTGATGAGACCGAAAAGGGATATACCCTGAATGGTCATGTCATCAGGTTTGCCAAAGTAGTGGTAGGGGAATAAATTTTAAACAGGAAAGATTTTGACAAAACGTGATTATTACGAGGTATTGGAAGTAAGCCGCAGTGCAAGCGCCGATGAGATAAAGAAGGCGTATCGCAAGATGGCCATCAAGTACCATCCGGACAAGAACCCCGGAGATAAGGGTGCGGAAGAGAAATTCAAGGAATCGGCAGAGGCATACGAGATATTGAGCGACCAGCAAAAAAGACAAAAGTATGACCAGTATGGGCATGCAGGTGTAGGTAGCGGAAATGGAGGATATGGTGGTGGCATGAACATGGAAGATATCTTCAGCCAGTTCGGTGATATTTTTGGTGGTGGTGGTGCTGGTGGATTCGGTGATTTTTTTGGCAACAGTGGAGGCAGGGGCAGGACCCGTGCCAATGTAGGCAGTAATATCAGGATCAAATTGAAACTGAACTATGCGGATATCAGGAACGGTGTAGAGAAAAAAATAAAATACCGTAAACTTGTATTGGCAAAAGGAGCGACATTCAAGGAATGTACGACCTGCAGGGGTAGCGGCCAGGTCAACAGGATCACCCAGACTTTTCTCGGCCAGATGCAGACGGTCAGCGCCTGCCCGAATTGCGGCGGAAGCGGAAAGACGCTTTCAAATAAACCTGCAGGGGCAAATGAAAACGGCCTCATATACGAGGAAATTGAAACAACCATTAAAATCCCGGCTGGTGTCCAGGAAGGCATGCAATTGTCCATCCATGGAAAGGGCAATGCCGCACCGGGCGGAGGCATAGACGGCGACCTGCTGATATTGATAGAGGAGGAAAGTAACCCTGAACTTGAAAGGCAGGACCAACATGTAATTTATAACCTGGTAATCAGCGTCACAGACGCCATACTTGGATGCAGTGTTGAAGTGCCTACAATTGAAGGTAAGGCGAAGATCACGATAGAACCCGGTACGCAAAGCGGCAAGGTATTGCGCCTTAGAGGCAAGGGCTTCCCGGAAGTGAATGGTTATCATACAGGCGACCAGTTGATCAAGGTGCATATCTGGATACCGAAGAAAGTTAATTCAGAAGAAAGCGAGCTGCTCAAAAAACTGAAGGATTCCGACAATTTCTCACCAAAAAATGCCCGTAAAGATAAAGGCTTTTTTGATAAGATGAAGGATTGGTTCTAGGCGGAGCCAGTAATCAGTAAACGGTAATCAGTGATCAGCATGCCCCGAAGCGTGTTGCGAAGCAACTCTGCTTCTGGGGTTATTTAGCCTTTTTTCTTTTCTTGTCTTCGGCGGTGTAAGGGATGTTTTTGCCCAGGGTGCCTTTCACGCGTTTAAAAAATGATTCACGTTTTTCAAGGGACGCAAAAGTTGTAGTATCCACCATGGCCAAACTTGGGTCTATTTTAGGTTC
>JANWHK010000040.1 GCA_025450395.1 Bacteroidia bacterium | reverse complement strand
TTTGCAGTACAATATCGTCAGGGTCGTCATCCTCTGCTTTACCGAAAGTTTTCAGTTCATTGGTGCACAAGACAGATACGCCATTGGCGGCATGCGTATTTTCAGCCTTTAATTTCAACTTGAATTGAAGGCAATAGGTTTTTCCGGCTTCAAGCGGTTTCCTGAGCTGGTTTCGCACAACCTCAAAGTTGATCCCGATGATGCGGAAACCGGCAAAGCAATTAGTGTCTATCCTAAATAAATCAGGAGTTTCATTGGCGGTTCCCCAGAATTTTGCGAACGGGTCATTATACCTGAATATTTCGGACCTGAGACCGTCTTTCATCTTGCTCCTGTTCAATTCAAGATCGCCATTGCCGGCCAGGTTCAACGGACTCTTGACCGGCCAGGGTTCAATATCCAGGGTGAACCTTGTATTGGGATATTTAAGCAGGATGGAGGCATCATTTTCCTTCCGGTAGACCGGCACTGAATCAGGTATAGAAACCTGTTTAGGTTTTTTTACCGGCTTGTTCATCGCGGCTTGTTTTGCAGCCTGAATTGAAAACTTGTAAGGGTCTCCGGCCAATTCAACCTTAACCTGTATCTGGTAATGGAATGAAAGTGTGCCTTTCTTTTCTGTGACTGTGAGTGTGTCGATAGAATCTGAAGCAGAAACAATGCAGACCTGTTCATCTATATATTTGTAACAGCCTGTATCATAGAACACGGTTTTGGCAATATTGCCTAAGTCATACCACCTCTTGAACAATAATCGCTGGTCGTCGGAATAATAACTCCATACACCGTCCTTGAATGAAGCTTTTTCCTTTTCCTTGTATATTCCCTCGCTGACTTTTACGCCGTCTGTCGAAAAAAACTCCCATTTGTCAATTCGCACGGAGATATCATATTTACCGCCAAAACTGCTTTTCTGGGTGAAGACTTTCAGTTTCCCTTTTGCGATGCAATTCCCGTCGATGTCCTCAACACACTTGATCTGGCTATGCGACACCGTAGAATAGAATATCGAAAAAATGAGCAGTAAAATTATTCTCATCATGTTTCTTTAACAACTATCAATATTAAATATTATTCTTTAGTTTAAAAAATTTAATCAAAAACGATACCTTTGCGCCCTTGAAATTTTATATATTATTGTAATGGATCGCAACTCGATGATAGGCCTCGGCCTGATTTTCCTTCTTCTTATAGGTTATTTTTATCTTAATCAACCAAATGAAAAGGAGCTGGCAATTCAAAAAAGATACGCAGACTCCATTTCCAATGTCAAAAAAATAAGTGCGCAAAAGGAAGAGGAAGCCAGGCGGATCAAAGAATTAAGGAATGATTCGGCTTCAATTGCCACCCTCAGGGACACCGGTGCCTTGCAGGTTAAATTCGGTGGGTTTGCCAGCCAGGCTTTAGGAACCGAACAGGAAACGGTCAAGGAGACCAGGGAACTGAAAATTACTTTCAGCAATAAAGGAGGTCACATCAGGCAGGTGCAGCTTAAAAGCTTCAAGACTGACAGCAGGAAACCGGTCTTGTTAATGGATACCAAAAACAGTAATAACTATCTTGAGTTCCAGACAAAAAATAACCTCATCAAGTCCGATGAGTTTTACTGGGAACTTGTTTCCAATGAACAAAACAGGATAGTCTACAGGTTGTCAAATTCAGCTACGCAATATATAGAGCATGTTTATACCTTAAAACCGGATGGATTCAATGTTGACCACCAGGTCAGGACTGTCGGGTTGGATGACCTCTTAGTACCTAACACCGGAATATTCCTGAATTGGAAAAATGATGTCCCCCTGCAGGAGCGCGACCTGGAAAAGGAAAAGTCACTCACCACTTTTTATTATAAATATCAGGATGAAGATGCGGACTATATTTCCGAGACCAGTTATGAAACTGAGGAATTGGAGAAAAAGACGGAATGGGTAAGTTTTAAACAGCAGTTCTTTAATACCACCATTTATTCCAAGGATAAATTCGAGAAGGGAAATTTAAAAACAGAAGAACCCAAGAGTGCTGCAAATATCAAATCCCTCGCCGCTAAATTGCAATTGCCGTACAATGGCGAACATGAAAAGATTTTTGATATCAAGTTTTATTTTGGTCCCAACCATTACAAGGTACTAAAGGAACAGGAGATAGCCGGACTGGACAAGATCATTCCATTGGGCTGGGGTATTTTTGGATGGATCAACCGTTTCATGATCATACCGATCTTTACTTTCCTGCAAGGATTTTTAAGCAATTATGGTATCATTATCCTCTTGCTGACCCTTATTATCAAAACCCTGTTATTGCCATTGGTGTTCAAATCCTATAAATCGACAGCCAAGATGAAGTTGTTGAAACCTGAGATGGACGAGATCAAGGAGAAAAACAAGGATAACATGCAGGCTGTGCAAATGGAAAACCTGAAACTGTATAAAAAAGCAGGCGTGAACCCATTAGGCGGATGTTTGCCGATGTTATTGCAGATGCCTATACTCGTAGCCGTGTTCCAGTTTGTACCATCAGCGTTTGAGTTCAGGCAGCAATCCTTCCTGTGGGCAGACGATCTTTCCATATACGATTCAATATGGAATTTCGGTAAGTTGCCTATAATAGATAGTATCTACGGTGACCACGTGAGTTTATTCACGCTGTTGATGACCATATCCACCTTGATCTATACCCGGATGAATAACCAGTTGACCGGGGTCAACGAACAGATGAAATACATCAGTTACCTGATGCCGATTTTGTTCCTCGGATTTTTCAATAAATATGCAGCAGCCTTGACCTATTATTACTTTTTAAGCAACGTTGTCACTTTCACCCAGCAGTGGGCCATCAAGAAATTTGTGGATGAAGACAAGTTAAAGGCGCAGATCCACGAATCCAGGAATAAAACGGGAGAAGTCAAGCAATCCGCTTTCCAGAAACGCATTGAAGAAATGGCAAAGGCAAGGGGAGTGGATATGAACAAGGTCAAGAAAAAGAAATAGGTTTTTTAATGCAGCTTTTTTTTACCGCTCATACAGATGGAAATAAAGCTTTTCTGGATGCAGAGGAAACAAGGCATTGTAAAGTTCTCAGGAAAAATGAGGGCGATTGTATACAGGTTCTGAACGGCAAAGGACTTTTAATGGACTGTGTTATTTCCAGGCTTAAAAAAGATTCAACCGAACTCGATATCATCAATCAGACCCATTTTCCAAGGCCAAGGACTTATTATTTCCATTTATACATTTCTCCCACCAAACAAAACGAGAGAATGGAGTGGATGCTTGAAAAAGCGATTGAAGCCGGGCTTGATGAGATTACTTTCATTGAGACAGCGCATTCCGAAAAAAGCCGCATCAACATGGGTAGACTCGAAAAGATAGCCATTTCAGCCATCAAGCAAAGTGGCCAGTATTATCTCCCCGTCATCCATCCAATGACAACCCTTGATCAAGTTCACATTGATGGAAATACCCTGATTGCACATTGCGGTGATGGAATTAAAGCCAGCCTTATGGAAACTGTTTACCCGATAAAAGACCAATCCATGATATCAGTCCTGATAGGTCCTGAAGGGGATTTCTCAGAGGATGAAGTTGCCACCATCCTTCAAAAGGGGGCTAAGGCGGTTAGTTTAGGCAATAGCCGTTTGCGCACTGAAACCGCTGCGTTATACTGTGCCATCATGCTGAATGGCCTGAGTTGAATTTTGGCAAATGGATATTTTTGAGTAATTTTGCAGTAATTTTAGTATTTTAGTCTTTGTAAAATATTAATTATTAAATGGTTATGAGGTACTTGATGTGAATCAGCCTTTCTTAACTGCATAAAAGGTAACTATATGAGAATTCAAGGTAAAGAGGCTGTGATGATATTGTCCAAATTTGACATTGGGGCGGGAAAGAAAGGCGCTGCGGACGGTCCACAGGCAGTCAGGGATGAAGTCGGGAAGCTGGGCCTTGTATTCGATCAATACGAGAGTCTGGATAACATCAGTCTCACAACGCGTGATATCCCGCATGAATTTGGAAAACATATAGAAATGATTTTGGAAGCTTCCCTGAAACTGAACGATACAGTGCAGGGATCTATCACCAGGCAGAAATTTCCCATTATCGTGTCAGGTGACCACAGCAATGCGGTAGGTGGATTAAGCGGGCTGAAAAATGCCTGGCCTGATAAACGTATAGGCGTGATATGGATAGATGCACACGCCGACCTCCATTCGCCTTATACCACCCCTTCAGGTAATATCCATGGTATGCCGCTTGCAGCATTGAGTGGTCTGGACAATGAGAAACAGAAAAAGAACGAGGTGTCGGAAGATGTGACATATTACTGGAATGAACTGAAAAAACTCGGGGTACTTCAGTTGTCACCAAAATTTGATTTAAGGGATTTAGTGTTTATTGGTATCAGGGATGCCGAGAAGGAGGAATGGGACATCATTGAAAAAATGGGCGTCAGGACCTTTGAGCCACAGGACATCAAGGAACATGGGATTTATTATGCCTTGAACCAGGGACTCAAGCATCTGGAGGCCTGTGATTTGCTGTATATCTCGTTTGATGCGGATGCATTGGATCCCAACGTATCTGTCGGTACCGGAACTACAGCCCCTGATGGATTAAGTATCGCGGAAGCGGAGAGTATTTTCAAGACTTTATTGAACCACCCGAAAACGGGTGCATTTGAAATTACGGAAGTCAATCCCCATTTGGATATAAAAGGCAAGGAAATGGCAAAAGTTATTGCCCGTCTTTTGCATTACGGCCTCACCAAATAAATACAGGCTTCCCCAATCATTGCTTATCTCGCAAATTCAGCCTTTTTTCGTGCTGAAAAACTGTGGAAATATTTGCATAATTTGTTAGGTTTTTATTAAAATTTTGCGTATTTTTACCGTTTAAAATATATATTAATTTAGTATGAGTGGAAGTATTGATAAGAGTAATTATGATGCGGATAATATCCAGGTTTTAGAAGGTTTGGAAGCGGTCAGGAAAAGACCGGCAATGTACATTGGGGACGTGGGTCCCAGGGGCTTACATCACCTTGTATATGAGGTAGTTGACAACAGTATTGACGAGGCGCTTGCAGGGTATGCAAAAGATATCCAGGTATTTATTAATGCCGATAACAGCATTACTGTTCATGATGATGGAAGGGGAATACCAACAGGTATACACCAGAAGGAAAACAGGTCGGCACTTGAAGTGGTGATGACTGTGTTGCATGCTGGTGGTAAATTTGACAAGGATACTTACAAGGTTTCAGGTGGATTGCACGGAGTCGGTGTGAGTTGTGTTAATGCACTCTCCACACAGTTAATTGCCACTGTTTATAGGGAAGGTAAAATATTCCAGCAGGAATATAGCTGCGGAAAACCTTTGTATGATGTGAAAGAGGTAGGTACCTCTGACAAAAGAGGCACTACCATCCAATTTACACCTGATGCCTCTATCTTTTATGTCACGGAATATAATTTTGATACACTGAGCAACCGTTTACGTGAACTGTCTTTCCTTAACAAACGTGTAAAGCTTACACTTACGGATTTAAGGATAGAAGGTGAATCTGAACCAAGGGTTGAAGTGTTTTACAGTGAACTCGGTCTAAAGGAGTTTATTGCATACCTCGACGGTACCAGGGAAAAGATCATTCCTGAACCTATTTATGCAGAAGGTGAAAAACAAGGTATTCCAATCGAAATCGCTTTCCAGTATAACTCGGGTTACAGTGAAAACTTACATAGTTACGTTAACAATATAAATACGATAGAAGGTGGAACACACGTGGCCGGCTTCAGGAGGGGACTTACCAGGACTTTGAAGGCTTATGCAGATAAAGAAGGTTTGTTAAAGAACCTGAAGTTTGATATCAGCGGGGATGATTTCAGGGAAGGTTTGACAGGTGTACTTTCCGTGAAGGTGCAGGAGCCACAGTTTGAAGGCCAGACCAAAACCAAGTTGGGTAACAATGAGGTGATGGGTGCGGTAGATATATGTGTCGGTGAGATATTGGGCAATTACCTGGAAGAACATCCAAGGGATGCCAAGACCATCGTAAATAAGGTGATACTTGCCGCAACAGCAAGGCATGCTGCCAGAAAAGCAAGGGAAATGGTGCAGAGGAAAGGCGCTATGAGCGGAATGGGTTTACCCGGTAAGTTGAGTGACTGTTCAAGCACGGATCCTGCCAAATGTGAGATTTACCTGGTTGAGGGAGATTCTGCAGGTGGAACAGCAAAACAGGGCAGGGACAGGGTATTCCAGGCCATTATGCCTTTGAGGGGTAAGATCCTGAATGTTGAAAAAGCCATGGAACATAAGATCTACGAGAATGAAGAGATCAGGAATATGTTCACCGCCCTTGGTGTTAAAATCGGGACGGAAGCTGATGATAAGGAACTGAATATTGAAAAACTGCGTTATCACAAAGTGATTATCATGACGGATGCGGACGTTGACGGAAGTCACATCCGTACATTGATCTTAACATTGTTTTACCGTTATATGAAAAAACTGGTTGAAGCAGGTTATATATACATAGCCACCCCGCCGTTATACCAGGTGAAAAAAGGAACTACAAGCCGTTACTGCTGGACTGAAACCCAGAGGGAACAGGCTATTCTTGAGATCGCTAAGGGAGCAAATCCGGATACCGTGAATGTGCAGCGTTATAAAGGTCTTGGAGAAATGAACTTTGAGCAGTTGTGGGAAACCACCATGGATCCTGCAAGACGTACACTGAAACAGGTAACGCTTGACAGTGCCGCAGAAGCCGATCACGTATTCAGTATGCTGATGGGTGATGAAGTGCCTCCTAGAAGGGAATTCATCGAGAAAAATGCAAAATATGCAAAAATTGATATTTAATTTTTGTTAAACTTTTATACACATGCCGGTCAGTATTTTACTGACCGGCTTTTTTTTGCTGTTATTGTCCTTATCGAGTCAAAAAAAAAATGTATTTTCGCGGCTTATTAATAGATGCACGAACAAATTTTAATTCTTGATTTTGGTTCTCAATATACCCAATTGATTGCCCGCAGGGTGAGGGAACTGAATGTATACTGCGAAATTCATCCATACAATCACATCGGGGAAATTTCTGATGACGTAAAAGGTGTCATTCTTTCAGGAAGTCCTGCTTCCGTGAGGGATCCCGAAGCCCCGCAAATTGACCTGTCCAGGTTCATCGGAAAAATACCTGTATTAGGAGTCTGTTACGGAGCACAATATATTGCCCAAAAACTTGGAGGAAATGTCAATGCCAGCGATCACAGGGAATACGGCAGGGCCATGCTGGATATTACAAGGGAATCTAAATTATTGCATGGTTTAAAAACACCAACACAGGTTTGGATGAGCCATGCGGATACCATTACTGCCCTTCCACCAAATGCCGAGTTGATAGCAGGTACGGGAAGTATTGCAAATGCGGCTTTCAGGTTGACCGACTCAGAAACATATTGTATACAGTTTCATCCGGAGGTGACCCATACAACCGAGGGTAGTAATTTACTCAGGAATTTTGTGGCGGATATCTGCCATTGTTCACAGGACTGGAACCCTGATAATTTTATTCACGAAACAGTCGATAACCTCAAAAAACAAATCGGTGACGATAAGGTCATTTTAGGTTTGTCAGGAGGTGTTGATAGTAGTGTTGCTGCAGGTTTATTGCATAAAGCCATTGGAAAGAACCTGCACTGTATTTTTATTGATAATGGCCTTTTGCGACTGAATGAGTTCGATCAGGTATTGGAAACCTACAAACAGATGGACCTGAATGTGCTTGGGGTCGATGCCACTTCACAATTTTATGCCGCGTTAAAGGACCAGGTTGACCCGGAGGATAAGCGCAAGGCCATTGGCAGAGTTTTTGTAGAGGTATTTGAGCAGGAGTCGCATAAGATAGAGGGTGCAAAATGGCTGGCACAGGGAACCATATATCCGGACGTTATAGAATCTGTTTCGGTAAAGGGTCCTTCTGCTACAATTAAGTCACACCATAATGTGGGAGGATTGCCGGAAAAAATGAAATTGAAAATTGTTGAACCACTGAGATCATTGTTTAAAGACGAGGTAAGAAAAGTCGGAGCAGCCCTGCAAATACCTGCAAATATTTTGGGAAGGCATCCTTTTCCCGGACCTGGTTTGGCAATCCGCATCATTGATGATATTACGCCTCAGAAAGTCCATATTTTACAGCAGGCGGATGATATATTTATCACGACCTTAAGGGAGCACGGATGGTATGACAAGATCTGGCAGGCAGGGGCCATATTTTTACCAGTCAGGAGTGTAGGCGTAATGGGTGATGAAAGAACTTATGAACATGTTATCTGCCTGAGGGCAGTTACATCGCTGGATGGCATGACCGCCGACTGGGTGCACATCCCGTATGAAATACTGGCGGAAATAAGCAGCAAGATCATTAACAGGGTGAAGGGTATCAACAGGGTAGTGTATGACATAAGTTCAAAACCTCCTGCGACAATAGAATGGGAATAAGATGAGAGTACTCAGCCTGATATTGTGTTGCTTATATTTCCCGCTGATCAGTAGCCAGGGAGCAGTGATCGTAAAAGATAATTTGCCGCCTTTCAAGAAGGAATACCAGGTGGTATTGATGTTGCCTTTCTGTATCGGCATGCCCGATAAATGGAAGGTAAGGGATATTATGGCTGAATATTATGAGGGTGTTGAAATCGCTATTGGAGAGCTTGAGCAGCAGGGAATGAAAATGAACCTGGTAGTTCTTGATACAAAAATGGATAGTCTTGAGGTGATACGCCTTTTATCTGATCCCGAAATGCAAAAAACCGATCTTTTTATTGGTCCTGTATACGATAATGAACTAGTGGAGGTCGAAAAATTCTGTGCGACCTACAAAATTCCTTTGGTATCTCCCCTGAGGTATTATCCAAAGTCAACCGGGGCTAATTTTCCCTTGATTAATTGCACTGCGGTCGACAGCCTTCAATATTTCTATTTCGGTAAGCATGCAAGCCAGGCTTTCAGGAAATTCCAGGTGGTAGTGGTGGATGATGCTTTAAAGAATGCAAAAACATATGCAGCCCGGAATTTCAAGAAAGGATATGAATTGGGATCAGGTAGTGAATGCCAGATCATAGATGGCAAGATCGTCACTGTAGCCTCTGTTTGGAATGGCAAGGATTCACTCTTGATATATTACCCCGGGAAAAGTTCTATAAGTTGCAGCAACGCCTTGTCAAATACAAACCATGAAAAATGGATAGTTGCAGGTCCTGCCGATTGGCTGAGCATAGATCGCGTAAACTACAATGTATTCAACGGCGTTTATTTTTACGATACCTACAGTGTACCTTATAATGATTCAAGCTTTAAGTCATTCAGGTTGACATTCCGGAACAAATACGGCGGAGACCCCGACAGATATACATTTATCGGTTATGACCAATTGTTATTTTTTGGAACTGCCCTGATGGCTTTTGATGATAAATTTTACAAGCATATTCTCAATAAGGAATTTATTTATATGCACAGGACCTTCAACTTTGTGCAGCGGGGCAATTTGATCGAAAATGCAGGATTAAACCTGTTCTATTACCAGGATTACAAATTCTACAAGGCATTTTGGCGGTATTGAAACCCTTTCAGTTGTTAATAGTCAAAACCCTGCTTGACAATTATCATTTTGACCAGCCATTCCATACTTACTTTGCGGCACAGTGCAAACTGCATAAAAACTGGGGAAGCAAAGACCGGAAAACCTATAAGAATGCCTGTTATGTTTATTTCAGGCTCGGATTCATGATTCGCACGGGTTCAGTGGAATCCAATATATTGTTTGCCAGCCAGGACACAGATGAATTGTTGAAACAAGTCACTTCAAATGGTATTTTTCCCTATCCTGAATGGGTCTCCCACAGTATAGATTTTGATGCCTGGGCCAGAAGTATCTTGTTTATGCGGCCGGTTTATCTTGCTGTTCAAAAGGGTTGCAACGAAAAGGTTGAAGCATGGTTGACAGGTCAGGGTATTGTATTTGAACAGGTGGCTGAGAATTCCATCATGGTGAAGGCTGACAGCAAATGCAATGAACTTGTTGAAAAGGGTTGGGCCTGGATCATGGATATCGCTTCCCGGAATACTGCGGAACTGATAGATATTAAACCCGGGGAACAGGTATGGGATGCATGTTCTGGAGCGGGTGGCAAAGCCCTTTATCTGACCGATAAGTTTGGACGGCAGCTCAACCTGACTTGCAGCGACCTGAGGTTTAGCGTGCTCGAAAATTTAAAGTCCAGGTTCAATGCCACAGGGCTGAAAATGCCGCGTATTGAATTGGCCGATCTGAATGAACCTTTTCAATTAAAGGTAAAATACGATAAAATATTATTGGATGTGCCATGTAGTGGTAGTGGTACTTGGGGTAGAACGCCTGAAAACCTGAGCGCCATCACCCCCGATAAAATCAGGATGTTCTCGTTATTACAGCGCAATATTGTAAGAAATGCCATAAAAAACCTGCAGACCGAGGGTCATTTATATTATATCACATGTTCAGTTTTCCGTGCTGAAAATGAAGAGAATGTGAAGTATTTCCTTGAAAATTTTGGCCTGGAGCTTGTTTCGGAGAGATATGTGATGACAGATTACCGGAAAAGCGATATTCTATACCTTGCAGAAATGAAATTTAAATGAAAATAACATCATTTATTTGTTAGGATTATCATGGGAATCCGAGGAAAATGTTTAATTAATCGTCGAAGAACGCTTGTTTAAATGTCTTTTTTCAATTAATATCGCAACACTTTCTTGTGCAACACTTTAAAGTTTGAATACGTCAACATTTGAAGCAGATTTTTTCCGATACAAACTGGTATGCAGTATATACAAGGCCAAATGCTGAAAAAAAGGTATTTGAACAACTGGTAAGCCTGGGCTACAATGTATACCTGCCCCTGGTTACAAGTATCAGGAATTGGAGTGACCGTAAAAAGAAGATTACCTCACCCCTGATATCCACTTTTGTATTTGTAAGGATTGAGGAAAACAAGGTGTATGAAACCTTAAAGGCTAAGGGAGCGCTGGGCATCTTGAAATACCTGTCAAAACCGGCTGTTATCAAGGATCATGAGATAGAAAACCTGAGGATACTGATGAACGATGTGACAGAGGTTTCAAGGATAGATGGGGTGGAGTTTGAGAACGGGGAGGATGTATTGGTGGTAAATGGCCCGTTTACAGGGTTGATAGCCCAGTCAGTGCTCATAAAAGGTAAGCGGAGGATTATAGTTAAAATTGATGCTTTAGGGAGTATTATGGAGGTCAATTTGCCTCTGTCTTTTGTCGTAAAAAAAGGTAAAATGAAATAATTTTACTATTATTGCAACTTAAACTTTGGTTAGTTCGTGTTAAAAATATGGGACTAACGTAAGCGAAGCTGTGTACATTCCCCACAAAATATCCAATTTTTTTATTGTCTTTTGTTTTATTATTGTATTCATAATCAATAAAGTATGAATTAAATTACCCAAACATTGTTTTAAAAAGGCAAAAGAATTAAAAAACTATAAAATACACACATATAAATGAAAAAAAACACGTTTTATATTTGGGTCTCAGCCCTCGCTTTTATGATGATACTGAATTCATGTGGAGGCAAGAAAAAGCTGGCCTATTTCACAACGGTTCCCGAAAGTGGTGTTACGGATATTGT
>JANWHK010000039.1 GCA_025450395.1 Bacteroidia bacterium | reverse complement strand
CAATTCAAGTTGAAATTAAAGGCTGAAAATACGCATGCCGCCAATGGCGTATCTGTCTTGTGCACCAATGAACTGAAAACTTTCGGTAAAGCAGAGGATGACGACCCTGACGATATTGTACTGCAAACGCATGCAGGTATTGTATTGGGATGTCGCGAAGAATGGATGGTTATCAGCGGTAGTTTTACAGCAAACGGTGGCGAGAAATACTTGTATTTCGGCAATTTTACCCCGAAGGATTCATTCAGGATGTTGAAGCTGGACAGCACTGCAAGCGACCATATCTTCGAGATTTACTACTATATAGACGACCTGATGCTGATGGAGGAAACAAGTGCCTATGAGTGCCCCTGTAACGCTTCGGGTTGTGAACTTAATGAAAAAGCAAAGGTCGATACGATGCCCTTGCCTGAAGAAGATATTTTCCTGCATCCGAAGATCGGGCAGAAACTCATACTCACGAACATACAATTTGAAACAGGTAAATGGACCTTGCTGGATGAATCGTTTGAAACCCTTGACAGCCTCGTGGACCTCATGCTGAAGTTCCCGGAAATGCGCGTAGAGATCAGCGGACACACGGACAACAAAGGCAACAAAAAAGACAACCATACCCTTTCCGAAAACCGCGCCAAAGCGGTCGTACAATTCCTGATCGATAATGGCATTGAAGAGAACAGGCTGGAATTCAAGGGATATGGGCAGACACAGCCTATTGATACCAATGATACAGAAGAGGGTCGGTATAATAACAGGCGGGTGGAGTTTGTGATACTGGAGTTGTAGGGATAGTTACGGGTTACGAATAACGGGTTACGAATTTTAAAAATTTCAACCGATTACTATTTATTGATTGAAAAAGCTTGTCTTTCTTTTCCAAAAAAGCCCTAATATTGTCCTATGAAATTGACATGTTGGGGCGCTGCAAGAACCGTTACAGGCAGTAAACATCTGTTGACAACAGATAAGGGCAGGAACGTCTTGCTGGATTGCGGAATGTTCCAGGGCGAGGGCAAAGACACGCTGATATTGAATGACACCTGGGGTTTTGACCCCAAAAAAATCGATTATGTGATACTTTCCCATGCCCATATCGACCATACAGGATTGTTGCCAAAACTCGTCAAGGACGGGTTTGAGGGAAAGATATATGCCACGTCAGCAACGATTGATTTGTGTGGCATTATGTTGCTCGACAGTGCGAGGATACAGCAGAGTGACCTTAAATATATCAACCGGAGAAAAGCAAAGAAAAACCAACCATTGGCAGAACCTATTTATGACGAGGAAGATGCTAAAAAAACACTGGCAAACATGGTTGAAATGCCTTTGAATGGCACAATGACAATTGATGATGAAGTGACTGTGAGCACAACCGAAAATGGGCATATACTGGGCAGTGTGGCTTTGTTTCTCCGTTTAACAAAGGCCGACCAATCCGTGATCACCCTGACATTTACTGGCGACATCGGCAGGAAAGCTGACGCCATATTGAATGGTCCGCTTCCGTTTCCGCAATCTGACTATATCATCTGTGAAAGTACATATGGAGACAGGCTTCATGAGCCTCAGGATGAAGTTGAACCTCACTTGCTGCGGATTGTTCAAGAAACCTGTGTTGAAAAACAGGGCAAGATCATTATTCCCGCGTTCAGCGTAGACAGGACACAGGAAATCATTTATGCACTCGACCGGCTCGCTCATGCAGGCAAACTCCCCAAAATAGATGTATATGTAGACAGTCCACTTTCTGTTAAAGCTACTAGAGTGATGTCGAAACACAGGGAGTATTTTAACAAGGACATCCTGGAATATATTACAAGGGACGGCGATCCATTTAGTTTTCCTTACCTGCATTATGTTGAATCTCCGGAAGAATCAAAAAAGATCAATACATCTAAACTACCCTGCATCATCATCAGCGCGAGTGGCATGGCAGAAGCCGGCAGGATCAAACACCACCTGAAAAACAATATAGAAAACCCAAACAATACCGTGCTACTTGTCGGATATGCATCTCCCAGGTCACTTGCAGGGCATATCAAGGCCGGGGATCCGGAAGTCACCATCTTCGGCGATATCTTTAAAGTCAATGCACATGTCGAAACCATGGAAAATTTCAGCGCGCATGGCGACTATAATGAAATGCTTGATTACCTTTCATGCCAGAATGCCGGGGCAGTGAAAAAACTTTTCCTCGTGCACGGTGAATACGATACGCAGATGGCATGGGCTGACAAACTTAAATTTGCCGGTTTTACAAACATTGCCATACCCATAAAAGGCGAAGAATTTATCCTTAATTAGCATAAGCATTGACACTGGACAAAAAAACAAAATTATTCATCATACTTGGCAGTTTCTTCGTCACCAATGCCATTGTCGCAGAATTTATCGGCGCCAAGATATTTTCATTTGAAAACACATTTAATTTCAGGAAATTCGATATCAACCTGCTCGGATTTGAACATCTTTCATTTGAACTGACCTGTGGTGTATTGCTTTGGCCCGTGGTATTCATCATGACAGATATCATCAATGAATATTACGGTAAAAAAGGTGTGAGGCTGTTGAGTTATATCACTGCGGCAATGATCGCCTATGCGTTTATCATGGTATTTCTTGCCATCAAGGTCACACCGGCAGGATGGTGGATTGGCAGTGGCTCAACAAAACAGGTACCGGACATGCAGAATGCCTATAGCGCTGTATTCGGACAGGGGTTGTGGATCATCATCGGTTCACTGGTGGCATTCCTTGTCGGGCAATTGGTGGATGTGTATGTTTTCCATTTTATAAGGGAAAAATCCGGCGAAAAATATCTTTGGCTGAGAAGTACGGGTTCCACACTGGTCTCCCAATTCATTGACAGTTTTGTGGTACTGTTCATCGCGTTTTATATCGGGAATAATTGGTCCATCAAGCAGGTGCTTGCCATAGGTATCATGAATTACATCTATAAATTTTCGGTGGCCATTGTGGTGACCCCTTTCCTCTATATCCTGCACAATGCCATAGATAAATACCTTGGCCTGAATCTTGCACATAAAATGATGGATGAAGCCGAAAAACAATATGAATAAGTGCATATTTATTTGTTTATGTGTAAGTCTCATTTTTGCTCAATGCAAGAGCAAAAGACCTAAAAATATTCCTGCAGAGAAAACCGGGAAGGCTCTTGTTTCACTAAGGATACAGGAATTTGGCACCTGGGAACCTTTAGGCCCCTTTGGAGCGCCTGAACCCATGGCCGAGAATGGCGAAATAACCCCACATGGCGCAGGCAGGTTTATCTGTGTGAATTTACACCCAAAAAATGACGGGGAGATATTGATCGGTCATGCCACTTCGGGACTGTTCAAGACCACCGACAACGGTAAAACCTGGATACAGAAACTCAGGTTTCCATTTGCAACAGGCATATACCAGATCATCCGGTTCAACAGTGACGAAAACCATTTGATAGCATGTACAGCGCTGGATATAGGCAATTCAAGACAATATGGTTACGGACTAATAGAATCTTTCGACAACGGTGAAACCTGGATAAGGAACAGCCTGCAATTTGAACCCGAAGAATACAATCTTCAACAATCCAGGGATATCGCCATCATTGACAAGAAGAAGGAAAAAAAACTGCTGTCCATCAGTGACCGTCGTATCTTTTTTTCAGCCGATGGCGCCAAAACATGGAACAAGGTACATGAAGCGGGATTCACCCTTAAATCGATTGTGGTCAACCCGCATGACGAAAACTCTATTTTTGTATGTGGCAATGGCGTCTTATACAGCCGGGACGGTGGCCAAAACTGGGAAGACATAACAAATGATATCTGTAAACATTTTGGAAAAGTCAAAAGTGAATATTCCAGTTACATGGCCACTTTTTCCCAAAAATCAAGAAACAGGTTTTACGTAGCTGCCCAGGACGGATCGGTATATATTCTTGAATCTTCAACTGACAGCTTAAGGAAGTACAGGATAAAAAACCTTAATGCCGGCCAATTGAATGTTCCCAGATTGAAGTTTGCAACTCATTATGATGAGGCCAGTCGCATTGAAACTCTGTATCTGGGCACCATGAGGTTATATAAAAGTAAAGATAATGGCATGAATTTCATCCAGGTCACCCATCCTGTAAAGGGACAAGCCAATAACGCACATGATGATATCACCGGCATCACTTTTTACAAGGACAAGGTATACCTTGCCACTGACGGGGGTGTGGATGTTTCAGGTGATGAGGGACAAACATGGGTATCCCTCACCAATCAATCGGTGAACCTGAATACCTGCATGGTCTTCGGGTTTGACAAATCCGCAAAGGGATATATGATGTGCGGCACCCAGGATAATGGCATTTTTACTTTAAAAAGAGGTGCCTGGTATTGTACAAAATTGTATGGCGATGGCGGAAGGGTTGCAGCATTGAATGACAGTACCGGTTTTGCCACAGGTTTTGCCATGATGAATTATACCACGCGTGATGCCGGTTCCACTTTTGAATACAAACACGCCGGAACTGAAACAGGACATGATTTCAGGATGAGTTACCACAGTGAATCCAGGACTTTTTACCTTGCTAACCTGCATTTATACAAAAAAGCGGAAGGCAAATATTTTGAAATACTGACCTCCCGTTTGGATGCAAGCCGGAAAATAAAAGCATTCTGGGTCAATCCCGACAACGCGAATGAAATATGGTTGTGCAAGGATGATGCGACCTGGGGGGGAGAATTAAAAAACAAGTTATTTCACACGACAGATGGTGGCCAGACATGGCTTGATTATACAAACCGTTTACCGATTTTGAGTTGGAGAAGCATCACTGATATTTTCATAAACCAGGATGGACAAATTGCCATCACCCTGGAGGCCTTTGACAAAAAAAATTCCGGGCTTCACAAGGTCTACTTTTCTGATGACGGTGGCCAGACCTTCGTCAACCAGTCAGATGGCTTGCCCAATGTGCCAACGAATACAATAGTGTGTGCTAAAAACCAGTGGATATGCGGCAACAACAATGGTGTATTTGTTTTAAAGGCCGGGAAGTGGGAACCGTTCGGAGATGAATTTCCGGCAACCATCGTTACGGAATTAAAATATTTTGAACATGAAGGTGTGTTGTATGCCTCGACTTTCGGCAGGGGAATTTGGGGAATAAGACTTTGACAAGTTACAAATTACAAGTTACAAATTACAAGTTACAAATTACAAGTTACAAGTTACAAGTTACAAGTTACAAGTTACAAATGAGGAATTATGAATTATGAGTTATGGATAATTGATAATTGATAATGGATAATGAATAATGAATAATGAATAATGAATAATGAAAGTAATTATCAAACCCTAATTCAGAGGTATAACCATAGGAACAAAGGGATCAATACAACAAAGTAAATGTGCCTTTCATGTGGATGGTTTTGCGTTTGGTGGTGACAAATTCAAGGGTATAAAAATAAATTCCTGAGACACAAAGATTATCATTGACCATGCCATTCCATCCGGCCTTGACATTGTCTGTTTCAAACAATATACTCCCCCAGCGGTCATAGACCCTGAAGACATAACCTTTTGACCCAATATCATTATTGGCGGGTTTAAATACATCATTTAAACCATCAGTATTCGGGGTGAAGACATTCGGCACAAAACATTCCTGCCTGCAACTGTCATTGATGAATATTTCATCCCTGCCTTTACAACCAATCGTGTTTCCTACCTCAAGTGAAATCATTCCGTAGTCATAAGAGATGATGGACTGTGATATTTCACCTCCAGGCAACCACAAGTATGAATTTCCGCTCACATTGCTTTTCAATTCAAAACCATTGGCGGAACAAACCGTCAGGTCCTTTCCAAGATCAACAACCGGTGCATCCATTAACTGCACATCAAAACTGTCTGTTAGAATTCCACATTGATTCCTTATCGTATACCAATATTTACCCGATGACGCAATAGTCACCACAGTTCCACTTTCACCCGTGTTCCAGGCAACCGACTGATAATTATTTACTTTCAGTGTTAATTTATTCAGGTTATTATCCTTACAGAAAGCCGTATCGCGCAGCCTGGTATAATCAGAAAAATAGGCTATTGAAACAAGAATGGTATCCGCACTTGGACATTTATTATTGTTTTCAGCAATGACACTGTATGTTCCGGTTTTGGTAACGGTAATCGTCTTGCTTGTCGCTCCGGTATTCCATAAAAATTTATCCGCATAAGCCAGTTGCGTTCCCTGTGTTTTGTTCAGTGCCTGGTTTAAAGGCAAACAATATACAGTATCAGGTCCCAAATCCGGTTTTAAGGTGTAAAGCTTGTCAGTCACATTTAAGCTGTCCTTGTAAAAACAGTTTGAGCCCGTTTTGTACACAGTGGCAACATATAGTCCGGGATTTGTAATGGTGCGTGAAAGAATACTTCCGGGGATATCATTCCAAAGCACCTTGCCCAGACCTGTTCCACCGCTTGCAGCCTGTACAAGAACAGAATCATTGATACATTTCGAAAGTGTTAAAGGATATTCGTTCGCTTTACCAAGATATCCGCTGACCATGATGAAGGTATCCAATACTCCATCCGGTACAAAATGGTTATTGATGTTTTTCCTGAAAATAGCTGCCTGAATAATAAATTTACCGGTTGAGTTATACACGTGAGATGATTTCAGCAATTGGGAAAAATTATTCTGGCCTGAACCCGGATCGCCAAAATCCCAGGCAATGGAATCCCCACTTTTCATGTTTGTACATTCAAACTGGAAAGCATCGCCTATGCATTTCCCAGTGTAATTGATTGATGAGATAATCGTATCACTGAAATATGTGGAAATAAAGGGTGGCAACCCATATTGCGACAGCCTCCCTTTCAGAAACAAATCATCATACCTGTAATCTGATGCTGCCTTTGCCAGGTTGGGAGAATGGATTACAGTAAGGTAATTAGACGTTAATTGCGCGACATATATCTTTTTGTCAGGGGCTAATTGTATGGATCCAAAACTTTTTTGTGCGAATAGGTATTCACTTGCAATGATGTTGGAAAGATTATTGGAAGAAATATCATATTGGTAAAGACCCTTCCCCGGAGAAGATGCATATAGTTTTTTTTCATTTGGCGAAAATTCAACTCCATAACAACCCGACAATGGTATAATCATGAGATTAGCAAGATATCCAGTTTTATTGTCAAAGTCATACAGGCAAACTCCTTTAGCAGGGATGCAAATGGCATATTTTTTTCCTGAAGGGGAAAACTTGCTACAATACGTAAATCCGGCAGGATTACCTGTCCCGATAGTCGGACCAGGTTGAGAGAAAGTCATTACATTACTCACACCAAGCGGGGTCACCAGGTAGGACACAAATTCATTTGAATTATCATTCTTGAAAACCACCCAAACATCATCACCGTTCGCATGTTTAACCGCCGAAACAGACTCTGTGTGCATATTGGCCTTCAACAATACATTCTTGGTGATTACCTCCCCTTTTCCTCCCTTCGCATAAACATTCACGACGCTGTAATAAAATCCAGTAACAATACCGTAGTTTTCTGCCGGGTTGAATATCAAATACAGAGAATCGCTTTTCGGCAACTTGATGATCATGGCTGACTGGGCTGAAGAATAATCACCATGCAAACCATAACCATTGACCATCATCTGGTGATTGCCATTATAAACCGTATCACCATCCGTATACATCAGGAGCTTGCCAAAAGCATCACAAATACTAGCACACCCTTCCATGGTTTGTAATTTGCCATCCGTCACCACCAATGGTGGAGTGGCATTAAAATCGATGCCGGCCCCGGAACCGAAATGCCAGACATTAACTTCTCTCTGGGCCTTTAAGTGAAAACAATTAAATAAGATGCACACACACACAAGAAAACGCATAGACAAAAATAAAGGTTTTTTATTGATTAATTCCAAACAGTAAGTTAATTTATTGTAATTTGCTTATTAACAATAAATTAACGAAGCCAAGTACGAGGTGTGAGGAAGTTACAAAGTACAAGTTACAATTGGAGACCAATGTACGAAGTACGAGGTACGAGGTACGAAGGAGGAGGAGGAAGTTACAAAGTACAAGTTACAAATTACAATTGGGGAAAGGAAGAAGGACAAGGGTGGAGGACATCAGTCTTACATTATTAATTATTAATTATTAATTATTAATTATTCATTGTCAATTGTCCATTGTCAATTATCAATTATTCATTATCAATTATCAATTATCAATTCATCCCTTTTCTTCGCTTTGTAAAAAACATATTGATGCGTTCTATCATTTTCTGGTATTTATCCTTGTCAAAAATAGCGGATTCATTTGCAGCGCGATTTAGCACAAATATACCAACAGGCAGCAATACAAAGCTCGCCATCCATGCGCCTACACATTCCGCGATGATGCCATCCTTCCCCATTTTTATACCAATCATATTGATGACATAATACAATATAAACATGATAATGGACACTACCATGGGCATGCCTATGCCTCCCTTTCGAATAATGGTGCCAAGCGGAGCCGCCAACAGGAAAAGAACTATCAATACAAATGAGAGCGTAAACTTTTCGTGCCACTTGAGTGTATACATCCTGTCATCACTTTTGATATCTTCCAATTGTTGTGTGCAGGATTCAATCATGCTCTTCAGGTTCCTTGTCGTACCGAGAGCCTGCTCAAGTATGGCATACCTGTTCTCTTTCGAAAAATTCTTTATGATGGTGTCATTCTTCAGTGCCGGACTATCCTTTACATTCGTTCCTTGCATCATGTGCCTGACGTCTGGGTAATAAGGCCTCAGAAAATCCCTGGCAGCGGTTTTTTTCTTTTTTATTTCCTTCCTTGTGGTATCTATGGCCTTCTGCAATTCGTTGATATTCATCATCACTGCACTGCCCTTGAACAATTCCTTATCGGTTTTTTTCAGGTCCAGGTCACTCAGGTCAAAAGTTATTTTCTGCTCATCAAAATACGTAACTGTGGAAGGCAGGTTTTTCTGGTAGTCCGCATTTTCGACCAGTTCTTCATAACGGGTACCTTTAAACAGCGTGAAATACAAGAGACGTTTGTCATCGCTTAATTTCATTTTACCTGATTCAGCCCTGACAATGGACAATTCGCTATAACCGGGTTTGATCTCATAGATCAGCACGTCATTGATGGTTTCATTATCCTTGTCCTTGCTGCCGATCTTGATCTGGTAACCATCTATTCCATTGTAGAACACACCTTCCTTGATGTCGAATGCGGGTTTTTTATTCCTGATATCCCACAATAAACTCTTGGCTTCAAGATTGGCTTTTGGAATCACGATATTCGAGACATAAAATGTCACAAAACTCAGCAGAATGATGATAAGGAATGCAGGCATAAGCGCTCTGTAAATACTTACACCAGAGGCCTTGAGTGCCACCATCTCATAACTTTCCGACAGATTGCCGAAGGTCATCAGGCTGGAAAGCAACACAGCCAGAGGCAAAGCCATGGGTATAAGATCTGCAAGTGAAAAAAACAAGAGTCGCGCCACAACGTGCCATTCCAGACCCTTGCCCACAAGATCGTCAATGTATTTCCATAAAAACAGCATCAGGAATAAAAACATTGAAATAAAGAAGGTCCCGAGAAAAGGGCCGATAAATGCTTTTAAAACGAGCAGATTGATTTTTTTCATTGAGAATAATCTGGGAACTATTGCTTAAAGAGCAAACTGTGTTCCAAAAACAGGCTAGGCGCCGACTACATCCCTCAGGGTTTCAAACTGGCTGGTCCAAAGTTCCGCAATTTCCCTTTTTTCATCGATGTTGCAGAATTCAGTAATCTTTACAGCCACATCCTCAGTCAGTTCATCCACTATAATCTCCATTTCCATATACTCATCCTCAGGTGTATTTTCCCACTTGAATCTTGAAAGCCTGTTATTGACCGATTTCAACAGTGTAGCCCTTGTCTCCTGCCCATCATCAAATTCAAACACATAATCCGTCCTGCTTTTGGTAGTCACCTTGCGTGCAAACCATTCCTGAAGTCCTGAAGCATTATTAATATAGTTATATAGAATACTTGGAGAGCAATTAATTGGAAACTCTAAAACCACTTGTGCTCTACTCTGTTTTTTCGGCATAATTTCTTGATTAAAAAATATACACGCAATTTAAATCAATTTTTATTACTTGGGAAATAAATTTTTACCAATATTTGTAAAAATTTTAAATTGAATTCCTATTTCAAAGATAAAACAGTTTCAATCAGGTGCCATCTTATTCTGGCAGTAGGTGTCCTGCCATATATCCTCCTGTATGACAAGTCCGTTTCACTCCTGTTTATCAACTCTCATTTCACTGCATTTACGGATGTCATGATGTATCATGTGACCCGTTTACCCGAACTTGCCTACATTATATTTGTGATTATACTGGGTTTATTTACCGAAAAGAGAATGTTTTTGACTATTGTGGTGACTATGTGTTTAAGCACTTTACTTATTTTTTTATTCAAGCACCAGCTCTTTACTGATTTCAACAGGCCCTATCACTGGCTGAATGAACAACACATTCCCTTCCACCATGTCAAGGGTATCCGTTTACATTCCAACAACAGTTTTCCTTCCGGCCATACCCTTGCGGCATTCTCGTCCCTTGCACTGGTCGGTTTCGTAAGCAAGAACGGCTGGGTACAGTTCCTCTTGTTTTTACTGGCCTGCCTTTCGGGATACTCCAGGGTATATGTGGCACAGCATTACCTCATGGATGTATACGCAGGTGCACTGATAGGTTTTACAATCGCACTTTTAAGTTATTATTTTATGCACATGATATTCAAAACACCTGTCTGGCTCAACCCCATTATTAAATTCAAGTCATGAACCAACAGGTCAATCCTTTTCATTATCTTTGGATCACCTGCATAGGTTGTATCCTGTTCATACCATGCCTAGGCTCCGTGCATCTTTTCGATTGGGACGAAATCAATTTCGCCGAATCCGCGCGTGAGATGCTGGTCACCCAAAATTATTCACAGGTCCAGATCAATTACCAGGCTTTCTGGGAAAAACCTCCGCTTTTTATCTGGATGCAGGTCCTTAGCATGAAAATTTTCGGGGTCAATGAATTTGCCGCCCGTTTTCCGAATGTCGTGTTCGGCATATTGACATTATGCCTTATCTATCGCATTGGCAGAACCATTTTCAAGGGCCATATAGCACACTGGTGGGTATTAGGGTACATAGGAGCCATCACACCGCATTTCTATTTCAAGACCGGCCTGATCGACCCTGTATTTAACTTCTTCATTTTCCTGAGCATTTACGAATTCTACAAAGTCCTGCTTCTTAACAGCAGTGCATATAACCCGAACCGGCATTTCCTGCTCGCAGGCCTTTACACAGGCATAGCCATCCTTTGCAAGGGACCGGTGGCTTTATTGGTGGGATTACTGGTTCTGTTCTCAATGGTATTTGCCAAACGGATGACCTGGTTTTTCAGCCTAAACAACCTCATCATCTTTATCCTCACTACGGGTTTGGTCACCAGCATCTGGTTCATTCCTGAAAGTCTCAGGAACGGACCTTATTTCATAGTTGAATTCATACAATACCAACTCGAGCTGTTCTCGCAGGATGTAGCAGGGCACCAGCAACCGATCTACTACCACCCGCTGGTATTGCTTATCGGATGCTTCCCCATTTCCATTATCGCCATGGCAGGCTGGAAACAGAATGAATTTTACACTTACCAGGAAAACCTTTTCCGCACCACGATGCAGTGCTTATTCTGGGTTGTGCTTATCCTGTTCTCCATTGTCAAGACCAAGATCATCCATTATTCATCGCTATGCTGGCTACCGCTCACTTTTATGGGCGCATATGCAATGGAGAGCATCAACCATGGCATATTCAGGTTCAGGTGGTATTATAAATTAAGCCTCATCCTGCTTGGCACATTCATTGCTGCCGCATTGATTATTTTTCCGGTGTTGATGATCTACTATAAACCCTGGTTCCTGAGCCAGCTCGACAATGCATTCACACGGGCTAATTTTGCAGCTCCCGTCAGCTGGCATTTAAGCGATATCATTCCGGGTGTGATACTCATGCTGGGTATTGTTTTATTGATCATTAACCTTTGGAAAGGCAAACCCATCATCACCTTCGGTTGCTTATTGCTCGGCAATGTGCTGGTCATTTCAATGGCCTCAATTATGCTGGTCCCTAAAATTGAACAGCATACTCAGGGTGCCGCCATAGGATTTTTCCAGTCCCACAGCAAGGATAACTGCTACATTTTTCACACTGGGTACAAGAGTTATGCGCCCTATTTTTACGCGCAGATCCAACCCCTCAAATCCACCGATGGATTATATAAAGTGAACCAATCCTATTTCGCTCAAAAAAATGCGAATTCATTCCTGCAACTCAGCGAGCAAGAAAGAGCTGAACTCGACGACCTGCAGAAAGAATGGCTGATACATGGAAAGACCGACCGCCCTGCTTTTTTCATCGCCAAGACCAACGACCGCGAAGGCCTGGATACTTGTAGCACCTTGAAGGAATTGTGGGACAGGAATGGGTTTGTTGTGTACAAGAGGAAATAAGTACGAAGGACGAAGTACGAAGGAGGAGGACAATTACAATTTACAAATTACAATTTACAAGTTACAAGTTACAAATTACAATTGGGGAAGGAGAAATCATTTAAGGACACGGTCATGGCGAATTCCGCCGCTTCGGGTGGAATGCTTTGCCATGCGGCGTCATGCGTAGCATGTCTGCCGTATGGTGGCCATCTGCTGCTCGTTAACAGAAAATAACTTATGTCAACTGTCAACAACCATTACTCTATATCCGGGTATTGTGCTTGTGCGGAATCTTTTGACAAACTGCTGAACATTCGGTTCTCTACCTGTTCTATAGTTTTACGCAATTCATCGGTGATGGCTGTCTTGGAATTCTTTTCATAATCATATACGACAATGATATCATAGGCCTCCACTACCGTTTCATTATGTTCATTATAGATCAAATGGTCCAACTGGAAACTTGTATTTTTCAACCATTGCACCTGGGATTCCACCCTGAGTTGCCCCGGATATAATATCTTCTTCTTATACAGCACATTGCTGGCAGCCACAATAAAACCAGGCTTTTCCTTATCGTTCAGGATGTCCATTCCGATTTTTTCACAATAATTTATCCTGGCCGCCTGGATATATTTAAAAATCATCACATTGTTGACATGACCGTATAAATCAAGTTCGCTCCAGTCGATGCGTATTGTCAGTTCTGTCATATCGTATGCAATTAAGTGAATTTGCGCTTGAATTGCAAGTAGAATTTGTCGAGTCAAAAAGCATTTTGTCATCCTGAGGTTCTCGAAGGATGTTACCCTGAGGCACCCGAAGGATCCCTTCTCTTCAATACCGCCAGTACCTTGTCATACATTTTTGTTTCAATACCATACTGGTCCCCAAGATCCACTACATATCCGGTCAGTGAACGGTATTCCGTCCTTCCGCCTTTCTTAAAATCATTGTGCATGGAAGAGGTGGTCTCGTAAGGCAGTTTTTCCATCCTGAGAAGCGTCTTTTCAAATATATCCGCATCAAAATTAACATGATGGGCCTTTGCAACCTCTATGAATTCCTGCAATAATTGTGTCAGCATATCTTTGGATTCCATATTCTCAAGGATTTCTCCCAAGGGCTTATCCAGGTAACTCGTCATGCTTGCAATGGCTGAAATAAACAGGAATTTCTCCCAGATTGTCTGATGGATATTGCCGAACAGATAGGAGTTGATACCGGCCATAATCAAAATATCCTGCAATCTATCCAGCTTTTTAATCGATATATCGCCAGAACCAAAATACAAGGCATGGCTATTGCCTGTTACCTTTACAACTCCTGGTTCAAGAATGCGCGACACAATATAAATACAACCCTGTACTACCTCTGCCATCGGATACATGGCCTCTATCCTTCCCGCAGCATCCACCCCGTTCAACAAAGGCAAAATAATGGTATTTTCTGTTATGCAGGTTTTGAGCGGAACCAAACTTTCCTCCAGGTCATAACTTTTGGTTGCACAGATCAATAAATCCAGCTGGCCGATGCGATTCGGATCAGATGAAACAATGTCCGGGTTTATGGTCTTTTCCTTTTCCGCTATAATAAGCTTCAAACCCTTTTCCTGAATGATCTTTTCACTAGCAGGCCTGGTAATGAATATGACTTCGATAGTCGCTGAGCCTGTATATTTTTCAGCCAATTGTCCACCGACAAAACCTCCGACGCCACCAAGGCCAAGTATACCTATCCTGGTTTTCATTTAGAATGTAGAGGACAATATTACGCATAATAATTTTAAAAAATATACCTTGCTTCTGCCCTGCCGATGTGTATGGTCTTGAACACCGGTGTTTTCCTGCCTTCGTAGGATAAATTGATCTGTATATTACCTTTGGCTTTACCCCCGAAACTGACATTCCAGGTCAGGTTATGACCGTTGCTCAAACCATTCAAAATATCAAATGCCAAAGGACTGTTAGGATTCCCTGTAAACTTGATCTGGTGTGATGCTATTTTTGCATCGATATTTCCGCGGTTAATGATAAAATACCGGAAGTCAAGTCCATATTCCTGTATATAAGCCTGGTCATTCCCGTATTCCGGCGCGTTGACTGCTTCAGTATACTTAAAATAAGTACCCACCCTTATGCCTTTCTGCGTTTGGTAAAATATCTCAGGATTAATGATTCTCGCCTGGTACTTATAATTTCTGTTCTCGAAAAAATCGTTCCTGTTCTGCTTTGAGGAAAGTTCCCCGTTTAACAATAAATTGATTTTCCGGGTAAGTCCAAAACGCAATATTGCGCTGTGTTTGTCGTATTGCCTCCACTCAAAACCGCTGCTCAGGAACTGTTTGCCTTTATTGGTCTGTATGTTGTGTTCTATTCCAAACCTTGCATTTGAACGGTTAAAAAAGGTGGTTTGCTTGATCAGGCTGTTCACCGCGATCAATGATGAATCCGTCACATTCAATTTAAATGGATTGATAATAGTGAGCAGGCTGTTATCGGTAATTCTCCTGTCGGCCTTATAGGAGGTTATGGTATTGAACCTGTTCAGGAATTTTTTAAATGCATTCCCGTTCTGCCAGGTGCTGGGGGCCTGTATACGGAAAGTCTGGTTAAACTCATTGGTATTGCTTTTAATGAACTCGTTGGTCGGAAGGAATACCTTTACATATTTACCCTGGTCCTTATACACAGTCAGTTCAAACTCATTGACCTCTTCTATGCCATTGCCGTTGTAGTCATTCCATACATGTGTACCGTTTCCGGGCTGGACCAGCGTAAATGAAAATTGTCTTTTCTGTTCCCGCCCGGTACCAATCTGGTAATAGGTAGAGCTGGTGACCACCTTCTTGAAGAATGCGGCATTATACTCTATCCTTCCAAGGATTACCTCGTCATCATTCTGTATACCTGCCAGGTTGAGCTGCCTGAATGAACCGACAATATTCAGGCGGTTCAATTTTTTACTGACGTGTTCCAGGTTTCCTAACAGGTTAATACCCGTAGAGGCAAAACTGAATCCTCCGCTGTCAGGAGAAAAATCATTCCTGAGCGACCCCTCCAGTTTATAAAGCCATTTCAAGCTGTTGATGCCCTGGAAAAAAGCAGACACCTGGTGGTACCTGAAAGATGAGGAGCCAAGAACTGAACCGGTATCCGTATTGAACCTGCTTTCTTCAATACCTGCATTGACCCCCAACTTCACCTTATCCAAACTGTAAACACTCTCAAAAATATAATGATGTGACTGGTTCTTGTTCAGGAAAGTAAAAGTGCGGTCTTCAATATACACCTGTTCGCCGTTCAGGTTGGCCTGTAGTTTTTTACCCCCGAATGTGTAATTGCCATAACCCCTGTAACCTTTAAATATCTTACCCTTGTTATAATTTGAAGCTTCGATGACCAGGTTGTGTTTTTCCTTGAAAAGCAATGCCGTGTTAATCGTAGACACAATCTCGTTTGCCTGCAGAACGGTACTGGTATTATTGTTCAGCTGCCTGTTCCATATCCTGTTGAACTCCACCGCACGGTAACGTTCCACATAGGTAAAATTGCGGCTTATATATTCCATTTTCAAGCCACTGCTGATCTTGAGTTCCTTATATTTAAGATCTTTCTGCCTGGCCGCCAAAAACAAACCAAGTCCATCGTCATTACGCTTGTCAAGGCTGCTGTATGTATTCTGGTTATTATTGGTGTAGGCTCCTTCGGCAGTAAATTCAAAATGCTCACTGGGTTTAAACCTGGTATTGGCTGTCAACATCTGCATGCGTTTTGGTGCCACCAGCACGATGTAGGGCTCATAACTCCCTTGCGGTATATTGTTCACAGGCTGTACCCATGCGTAGACCCTTCCGTTTGCAGAAGTCGACAACTGGATATAATTACCCTTGCCCTGGCCCACAAGTGAAAAAGCAGTTGTATAAAACACGGTGTCACTTGTCGGAGAATTTGTATACAAATAGATGGTATTTGTCAGCGAATCGATCTTTCGGTAGTTTACCCTATCGGGCTGGAACTGGTCATATCTTTTCTCAAACTGGTAAACCGCAGGGTTGTCACCAGCATTTTCAAGTATGCCCTGGATCGAGGAACTGTTTGATGTGTCAGTAGGCTGGAACCTGTTATCCTGCTCTGTAAAATAATTCACGGAACTCAACCATTTATTAGTCTTGAATTCATTTCCGATTGTAAATACAGAACGTGAATAATTCCGGTCGCTGTACTGGAATTCAATGACAATACGGTTAAACTTGGTGATCAGCCTGCGCGGCATAAAAATGATCTCTCCCGTGTTATAATCTATCACGTAATCGTTCTGCTGGCCTCTTTCCAGTTTCTCCCCATCCACATATACCTTTTCAGTACCGGAAATGACAATGATGTTCAATTCGCCATTGCTGCCCTGCAGACGGTAGGGTCCCTGGTTGCCTTCCTGACCTTGTATTTCATTTCGCACAAACCTTCCCCTGGACACGGCAGCATCTGCATGAAAATTATACTTGATATTACCCTTTTTATTGAAATCAAACTGCACACCTCTTGACTTTTTATAATATTTCATGAAATAATTATTGGTATTGGCTACCATCAGGAAGTCACCCACAGTGATTGTATTGCTGTCCTTCGTGATGGAAATGAATACCTTGTCAAAATCCTGTATCTGCTGTGTATTGCCCTGGGGTTGTATCGGGTTATTCTCGTCGCTGATGGCTGCCAATATGGAAACGCCCTTTCCCAGGTTGCCGTTTAACTGCAGGTTCAGGTTACTGTTCAGCACTACATCCTGGTTATTGCCAAAACCCAGGCCTCTTGCAATGTTTCCGTTGACGTTCAACCCGTCAGTGAACAACAGGCCATTTCCGGCCGGACTTTTATCGTAGTTGTAATAATATCTCGGTTCCTGGAAAAAAGTGGGTTCTATCAGTATAAACGGCTTATGGGCATAGAAAAATCGTTTCCTGAATTCAAACACGCGGTAAAACACCTCTATTTCACGGTTCAGGAGGCTGGAATCAAACACCAGGGCAGACCTTTCATAATCAACATAAAACCCCTTGTTTATTTTTGCACCATTGAGGTATACATCCACACTCTGCATGACGATGTTGAGCGTATCCAAAACAATGGTATCCCGGTTGACGCTTACGAGTCTATGCTTTAAATTACCTGAAACCGATTGTGCTTCTGACAGGCTGCAGAATAAAATGAAATTAAAAAACCATATGATTTTTAACTTATTAATAATTATATCGATTTGACAACAGGTAAAGTAACGTAAAAAGTGGCTCCTTTATTAGTTTCACTGTTAAATGTGATAGTTCCATTAACCTGTTCAACTATTTTTTTACAGATGGCAAGGCCCAAGCCCATCCCCGAATTCTTGGTACTGAAATTCGGTGTGAATACTCTTTCCTTGAAACCCTCTTCAATCCCCTTGCCATTGTCCTTAAAACTGACGGTAATATAATCGCCTTCGAGGACCGTGTCAACCTCTATGATACAGGATTCATCCTCCTTTGCTGCCTGTTCGGCGTTTTTAAGGATATTGTTGAATACTCTTTTCATCTGGTCCTTGTCGATGTATACAAGCGCGTCTTTATGCTTCGCGGGATAAATGATCCTGAGGTCATGTTGTGATTTAAACAGGTCAATACTTGAATTCAGCACCTGGTGCAGGCTGCAGGTTTCGAGTATCGCCATTGGCATTTTGGCGAAGGATGAAAACTCATCCGCCATCCTGCTCAACTGATCGATCTGTTCTATCAGTATCTGGCTGATGCTGGTGATCTTTTCCTTCAGGTGCTCATCATCCTTGTCTATAGACATCTGCAGGTGCTGGAGATGTAATTTCATGGGCGTGAGGGGGTTCTTGATTTCGTGCGCCACTTGCTTCGCCATTTCCTTCCACGCGCCTTCCCTTTCGCTTTGCGCCAGTCTCTCGGTGCTGATCTCAAGTTTTTTCAGCATGATATTGTATTGTTCCACCAACTGGCCGATTTCATCATTGCGGTTCCAGTCAATCTGTTTATTCATTGCACCCAGCCGGATCCTGGCAAGGCTCTCTATCATCAGTTTAAGCGGACGCACAAGGCTTCTGCCGATATAGGATGCCATCAGCAGGGATATCATAAGCAATAAGGTGGAGATATTGATTAGACTTCCAAGATAATTCGAGAACTCATTCTTCAGATCGAGTGACTTTGAAAAATAAGGCAGATGCACGTAACCGATCAGGTTCCTGTTCTCATCAAAAACAGTATTGTAATACGAGAGGTATTCCAGGTTGCCGATCTTTTCAATCTGCTTGATGCTGTACTGCTTATTCTGTATCAGCTCGTAATGTGCCACAGGATTGATAAAGGATGAGAACCAGCCTTCGTAATAGATGCGGTTATTGGCGGTCTGGTACAAGGTGCCATCCTTAAAATACAGGTTGATATCCACCTCATACGTATTTGCCAGGTGCTTGATCAGGTTCCGTATAGGTCTTTCGTCCTTTTTCTGGTAACCGATCTCAATCTCATTGGCAATCTGTGACATTTTTTTGTCCAGAAGTTCATATTGCTTGATCTTGAAGCTCCTGTTCACATTCTGCACCGTAAAATAAATAACCACCGAACAGATCAACACAGCCAGTATCAGGAATGACAGCCTGATCTTGGTCTCGAGGTAAAGCTTGTTGAGGTTCACAATCCGCAGGTACCTCGTGATGGTTCCATATAATTTCAGTATGACAGGGTTAAAGGTAAATATGCCCAGGATGAAGACGAGGAAATAGATCAATAAAAACACCATCGCCAGTATGCCGATAAAAAACAGGAGAATAAACGTGAATATCCCGAATACCCTGTCCCAACTCGCAGCCTTGAAAGACACAATGATAAAAGTATCCTCATCAATTTTCTTGAATAACTGCGAAAAACCGTTCTGTTCAAAGAAGGATGCATCCTCCATGGATTTATAATCAATATTATCCGATAACTTGAACGGGTAAGAACCAAGGCCCTTTACCAGCTCATTTTTCTGGTAAACCGCGTACGAATACTGATTTTCCCTTAAATGGCTGTATGTGATCTTGCTGAAAAAATAATCGAGGTTATACAGGTCGCTCTTCACCTTGGGCGTGAGCATCAGGAACACATATCCTATGTCCCTGTCTTCCGGGCATATCTCGTATTTAGCCAGGTAGCCGCCCAGGTAATGCAGGTCCTTGATGTATAAAAAATAATTTGTTATGCTCTTGTTGGTTGATTTATTATAGAGCGAATTGATATAATCAAATGTGAGGTTATTGGGGGTGACATCTATTCCGGAGCTGTCGTAACGCAGAAAATCAATATCAAAGTTCTTGATAAAATCATTGAAGAAGGTAAACTTATAATTAAGCTCCAGCTCCTGGTAGTCATTCTGCTTGTAATAGAAAAACGAGTCGAATACAGCCGATCCTATCAGTTCCTTTTCTATTTCCAGCAATTTGAGTTCACTTTCAAAATCCTCCTTGGTGATCAGTTTATTGGCGAATACCTTCCTTTGTTCCTTTTCCTTGAAACTGTTCAATTGCTCCAGCTGCACCGACAGGAATGCAGCAGTAAGGGAAGCGGAAATCAGTATATGGGTAAACCTTATCTTATCTGTAAACAGGACCAGGAAAGGCAATAAAAGGCCATAGATAGCAAAACAGATCAGCAGGAAACTGTTTTCTTTCTGTACCAAATAAATTGACGGTACCAGGATGAGACATATGATGAAATGAACGAGCAGGAAATTTTTCTGCCTGAACCGGCTATGAGAGAACGCTGCAAATACCCTGAAACCGATAATAATGCAAATGAACATCAGGAATATATTGAACATGCCGATCAATGTATAATTGTTGACGTTCGTCAATGACTTGAAATCGTAATTGATCTGTGAATTCAATATGAATTTGGGAAGTGCATAAATAAACATTACTGCCGGCAATAACCATGACAATAAAGAAATAATAATGGTTGCGAGTATATGCCTGCCGGGTTTCACATGCACGATTGTAAGCGCTTGCTGAAGCCATACCAGGAAACTCAGCAAGGCAAAGGTGAACAGCAGGCTGTGGCCCAGCGAGGGAATAAATTGCGAATAAGCTGCCAGGACCGGTGAGAACAGGGTAGTATTGATCTTGTGTTTTAAAATGATATCAAAAAATGACAGGGTGCAAAAAACAAAAACAAAAGAGGCCAGCAACATCACAAATTGCCTGACATTAAAAACCTTCTCCCTATTGGCATTTACAAATGCAAATACGAGAAAAAATACAGCTGAAATAATATAGATCAGTTCAATCCTTCTCTTCATCTTGAACTGGTTGTATGAAGACTGGGTGACCGTCGGCAGAGTCTTGTTCACTTCGTACCCGCTGATATCCTTGTTGATTTCCTCAGGGTGTTTTATAATTTCAATATGATTGAATTTAAGGTCACTGTTAAAGCTGTTGACAAAATATTCATTATTGAAGGGGTACTGTTTATAGAACCAGTAATAACAATAAATATCGTAATTTCCCTTTTTCACTGACACCATCTGGTACCATCCATTCCGGTTATAAAGTATAGTTTTGCTGAATTGTTCCGAGGTTTTGAAATTATACTGCTGTATGAAATTATCCGACCAGAAACTCAGGCATTTATTTTTATAGGCGAACAGCGAGAGGTTGTTCCTGCTGAGTTCCTGGCATAATTCGCTATTGATATCAAAGTCATTGATGACCCTGAGCAGGTCCGGATGGGTAAGAATGCTTTTCTGTATTTCTTCTCTTTTATCTAATTTCTTTTTGAGCAAGGCATTGGCATCCTTAAAATCAAATTGATTCCCCAATGAGGTATTCTCGATCATGATACCACAACCGAAACTGAGGATAAAAAGAACAAAAAAGATTATCTTTTTCAAATTAATAAATCGTTTTTCCTGACATATAATGTTGGATATAATCTCTTACCCCATCATCTATGCCCATAAAGGCCTGGGTGTAACCGGAACTGATAAGTTTTTGCATGTTGGCCTCAGTAAAATACTGGTATTTATCACGGATGTCAATCGGAGTATCGATGTAATGTATCACAGGCTGCAAGTCCATAGCCCTGAAAACCGCCCTGGCTAAATCGTTAAATGTATTGGCCTTCCCGCTTCCCAGGTTATATATGCCATTGTCCTTGCGTTTTAACATCAGGTAATACATAACATCCACCACATCCTTTACATATACAAAATCCCGTTTTTGTTCACCGTCTGCATATTCAGGCTTGTGTGACCTGAACAATTTCAGTTCACCTGTCGCTTTTATCTGGTTGTACGCATGGAATACGACAGAAGCCATCCTGCCTTTATGATATTCATTGGGGCCATAGACATTAAAAAACTTTAACCCGGTCCAGAAATAAGGCTTTTCTTGCTGTCCCAAGGCCCAGAGGTCAAAGTCGAGCTTGCTTTGCCCATAAGGGTTCAGGGGTTTGAGTTTCTCCATATTTTTGTCATCGTCATTAAATCCGTATTCACCCATGCCATAGGTTGCTGCACTGCTGGCATACACCAGTGGTATACCCTCCTTCACACATAGATTCCAAATGTCTTTTGTATATTCGAAATTCAGGGTGTTCAGCAATCCGGTGTCAAATTCAGTGGTGTCAGTCCTGGCTCCGATGTGAAAGATAAACTGTATCCGGTTGCCTTTGCCTTCCGCCCATTTAAAAAAAATGTCCCTCTCCACCAGTTCACTGTATTTTTTATTTTCCCAGTTTGGTTTTTTTTCCGCCTGTGTAAAGTCGTCGACCAATACCAGGTCGACATAACCCTCATCGTTCAATTTCTGTACCAAACAACTCCCTATAAATCCAGCGGCTCCCGTGATTATGATCATATTAAAGACTAGTTCCCAAAAATAAATAATTTTGGACTAAATTTGCAGCATATTATTAACTAAATGCAAACGCCTGTCTTATTTGTTACCCGCAGAGCCCATTTCAATGCCGCCCATAAACTGTTTAACCCCAAATACAGCAAGGAACACAACGAAGAATTGTTCGGAAAATGTGCCAATGAGAACTGGCATGGACACAACTTTGATCTATATGTTACGATAAAAGGCCGTCCCTCAGAGGATACAGGTTTTGTAATGGACCTTAAGAAACTGAAAGTCATCATAGAAGATGAAGTGGTTGTGCACCTTGACCATAAGAACCTGAATGTGGATGTCCCGTTCCTGAAAGATGTGCTGCCATCTGTTGAAAACATAGTTGTCGCTATATGGAACAGGCTAGCCCCTCGTTTGCCTGAGCATGTTAAACTGCATAAGATTCACCTGATTGAGACCATCAACAATTCGGTGGAATATTACGGTCCTGACACTCCATTTTAATAGACAAGGTCTTATTTCCCGGTTTGTTTTACTGATTTCGACAAATTAACTTTGTAGACGTGTTAAACCTCTGGAATAAATACAAGTACTGGTTAATCGGCTTGATCGCCATCACCTGGATGACGGTATTCGACAGCAATAACTTCATTGAACTCGTACAACTGCGCAGGGAAGTGTCTGACCTGGAGGAAAAACGCGACTATTACAAGGCTGAAATCATTAATGTGAGGAAAGAGGAAAAGGAATTGTTTTCCAATATCCGCAACCTCGAAAAGTTCGCCCGCGAAAAATACCTGATGAAGAAGGACAATGAGGATCTTTTTATCATTGTGGAGGAAGGGGAAAGGAAATAGGAGCTAGGATTTAGGGGCTAGGGTTCTTCGACAGGCTCAGGGTGACAGGGATAAATTTCAGAAAATCTTTGGTAAGTATATTGTCATGATGGCAATAATTACAGGGTTTATCAGTTGATAGGTCATGAATCTATTGCTACATCGCATCTTGCTGTTTTTGCCCGTATTTTCCTGCATGGCAGGGTTATATGCGCAGGATACCAGTAATAGGCGTTTGAAGCTTAGCAGCTTTTATGTACAAAATGGATTTGAACTTCATGGCAATGTCATGAATGATGTACCTAATTTCAGAATACTTGTGCCTGAATCTGAGATTTTAAAGCATACTGATTCAGGATATTCAAAAGGCATAGCTTATGGTGACTATAGTGGAAATTACCGGAATGTAATGTCAATTCAAGTTGGATTCCATCCAAGGCAAAGAAACACCGATAAAATTAACCCCAATCCAGAGTTCCGTATCGGAGTTTCATATTTTTCAGGAACAGGCTTTTCAATCGGCTTATATAAAGAAACACGAAAACCCTACGATACAGTCCAATACCCCAGTGGCCGAAATATTTATTATGATTCTGTTCAAACGGATCAAATCGGCATTAGCTTCAGGTCTGACTATGTATGTGCAGATTTTTCCCTCATCTTCAGGACCAATGCAAAAGCCAGGTGGAATATATACGCCGGGGCTGGCATATCGGGTGGTATTTCATTAAACAATGAAGTGCGCATTCATCATACAACGCGATTTTCGATAGAGGAGAATAACTCTTTTTGGAAAGGATTTCCGGGAGAGAGGGAAGAAGAAAATTTCAGGGCAAAAACCAATTACAGGACTTCAGTATATATACCGTTAGGTGTGGATTTCAGAATTGGCAAAAAAAGAATATTCTGGAAACCTATCCACCTGTTTTTTGAAGCGAGGCCAGGTATCAATTTCCTGATGATACCCGATGTTACCACTTTTAGACTCTGGTACATACAGAATTCACTTGGGTTCAGAATTAAACTTTAATACATAAATTCAAAATGAATTACAAACAAAAACCATTCATGAATAAACTAAAAAAACAACTATTACTCATTTCACTTTTATTATTGTCGGGGCTCTCCTGCCTTCAGGCACAGGATAGCAGCGGTCGACAACTCAAACTCACGGATATGTATATTCACAATGGTTTTGCAGTCGCGCCCGGAGCTCATGTCAATATCCATGATTTCAGGTCCCTTGCCCCCGGATCAGACATATTAAAAGGCGATTATTCCGGTTTTCACCCTTATCGGTCCTATAGCAATTCTTCAAACAATACCATTTATATCCAATTGGGATTTCAAACACGCAATAAACGCACGAAGCATTTCAACCCAAACCGTCAGTTCCGTTTAGGTTTTTCATATTGGTCAGACATAGGTTTTTCTGCATCCATGAGCCATCAGGTGGCAAAACAGTTTGATACCATTTCCACACCTCAGGGGAATTTATATTATGATTCAGTACACACCAGAGGTTTAAGTATGGAATACAATTCAAACCAGTTGCGCCTGGATGCTTCCTATATCTTTAAAACAGACGCTGCTGCAAGGTGGAGCTTGTACAGTGGGGTGGGTATTTCTGCAGGAATGTCCTTAAATAACTTCTTAACCATTCAAAGCACCAATGCATATTCTATTCAACCCGAAAGTTACGGCGGTGGGAGGTCTCATACCTATGCCAGTGACAGCAAAACTGAATCTTTCCGAATGAAAAGCAATTACGGGGCTTCTGTGTATATCCCGCTAGGCCTGGATTTCAGGATTGGCAAAAAAAGACCGTTTTGGAAACGTTTGCATTTGTTCCTTGAAGGCAGGCCCGGTATTAATTTCCTGGTCGTGCCGGACCTCACCACGTTTGCCAGCGGTTATATCAATAATTCCTTTGGGTTGAGGGTTGGATTGGATTAAATTGGCTACCGATATTTCATCCCTACGGGATTATTGTGCATTGGATTTGTCTCTTGTTCTGAAATCGTAATCTATAATATTAAATTGTCCCGCTAGGGACTTCATATAGGTAGCACCAATATTTATGTAATTTTCCCGTGCCGTAGGTACGGAATACCTGTAATTTTTTAATCATTGTACGTGTCAAATTAATTCCCTAAAAATATATTTATCATCGTATTCAATATTGAATTTCTTAAGTAATTGGATGTATTCATTTTTGAATGAAATTCTTCCATGGTGTATTTCCTGATTTTTAATATAATTAATTACATTGTCCAATTCACCAGGGGAATATGAAAATGCTCCATATCCTTCCTGCCATTCAAATTTATCCTTGACGAATTTACCCTCATTGATCCATCTGCTTGAACTGCCCTTTATATCCTGTAGTAAATCAGATATTGATTGTGAAGGCCGCAGACCAACCAATATATGAATATGATCCGGCATACCATTTATCACTAATAATTTATGTTTGTTTTTTTGAACGATCCCTGTCATATATCGGTATAATTCATTCTTCCATGACGACTGAATGACGGCATGCCTGTATTTGACTGCAAATACAAATTGGATATGAATTTTGGTGTATGTGTTTGACATTTGTGTATTTTTTTATTCCCGATGTTCGATCCCTACCCATGTTTAATCCCTCCGGGATTTTTGTTATGATTTCGTGCTTGCTACCCATATTTCATCCCTACGTGATGTATCCATATTTTATATCCTCGCTGCAACCACAACGCTCATCTTTTGCCGAATCTTTTCTCCATTCGGGTGGATGCATTCGATCCAGATGATATATATGCCTATTGGTGTTTTTTGTCCATTTTCATCTGTGCCATCCCAGGTCAGCATACCTTCTGTACCCAAGGTCCTGTTGTTGACCAAATGCCTTATGGACCTGCCCTCCATATCATAAATGAAAATGGAAGCAATATAATCAGGTCCGGGTAAAACATAATTCAAAACCATTACATCTTCAAACCCATCCTCATCGGGGGAAAGGGTCTTGCTTTGTAGTGAAAAATATTTATCCGTTTCAAATGGATGCGCAATTTGTGAATTCCGGTATCCGGGGGTGGCATACCCTACAGTTGAGGCAGCGCTGTGCCAGTTGTCCTTTAGATTTGTATTCATGGCAAAAGCCAAACGTTCCAGGCTTACACCGTTTTGATCGCTGATAAGCGGAAAATGCCAATCCTTCCGGTAATGCAGGCTATCGATGCATACTTTCTGCTGGTTCAATAACAGGATGGTTCCTTCGTCATCCGGCATAGATGGAAATTGATTCATCTGTATCTTTAATGCATTTGCGCCAGGACAATCATACGTCATACAAATATTGGCTGTATCTGCAGATATCAATACATATTGAAAGGGCTTGATCAGCAATACTTTTGAACTAATAGCGTAGCTGCTTTTAAGCAGTCCGGCTTCATCCACATCCGCAAGAAAATGCCCGGACAGGTCAAAAGCCAGGGGAGAATTGTTATATATTTCAACAAAATCGCTGCCACCGGAATGCGGATTGAATAAAACCTCATTGATGAGCAGATTTCCTTTCACGCTTGGTGATGGCCATTGTAGCGGAATTTCCGTGTTCATTTGCCGGTTACCACTGCAATCACTGATACCGGAAAAAAGAATCGTGTAAACCAAAGTTTTATCAGGGGTAAAAGAAATGAGCCATGTGACAATATCTCCACTTGAATTGAGGCGTTTTAACCTGAATGAACTCAATTGACCATTCACCCTGAACATGGTGGATAACAGGGAAATTGAATCCACAGGCTCATTGAAATAAAATTCCAGGATGCTGTCATTGCCAATACTACACTCCAACAGCGAAGGTGCCCAACTATCTTTCGGGATATTTCCTTTCACCGAATTTAAACGCCCGGGCGTCCCGCCGCTGATATCCACACTGGCTTTCCAGTTATCAAAACCGATACAAGGCTGCGTATAATCTATCATCTCCAGGCTGTATCCACCTGCTTTCCTGACCTCATCCTTGTACCACTCATCGGTATAGTCAACCTTGTGGACTATTTCTCCAAACTGGTTTTCTAGCCATATCTTATCCTCCGCATTATTCAACGAAGGAATGATCTTTAACACGACAATGGAATCGGGAGCCAACACCAGGTCAGGCAAGAGTTTAAATGACGTCGGGTCGTGTATTTTGCAGCCGTTTAATTGTATAAACCGGCGCGACACATTCGTAACCTCTATATATTCGGCAAGCGGCAATGCCACCTGAGGTTCAGGGTCGATCATCAGTTCCGTTATCAGCAGGTCATACAAATTCGCGGTATCCCAGGCAGGTGCTATGGAATCCCGGGTGACAGGACCAATATACAGGTTATCAAAAAAATGCTTGTTGTGGAAAGATGCGGCGCTTTGCCTTATCCTCAGCCCGCAATATGCTGAAGTAAATATATCCGCATCCTTGACACTGCGTTCTGTAAAAGAACTCGCTCCAGATTTGAGGTATTTCAACACAAACGAATCGTTGAATCTTTGCATGATCAGTAGGTAATGGTTATTTGAAGTATTCAGGATACCATCTGTCCCGTCGATAATCTTGGTCTCAATGCCGTTCTTCAACTTGAACAGGGATATTTCATCCGTACTGCCTCCAAGCCTGATAAAATATGCATTTTTTGCAAGGGCAAGATTCATCGAATCCGAAATTAACACCAGATCGACATAATTGACGGAAGATGTATTGAACGACAAACGGCAGTCTATGCGACATTCCGTACTGTCAGCCCTTACATTTGGGGTGGAAATATAAAAAACACTATTCAGTGCACTGCAATTGCTGCGCAATTCCCCATTGATGGTCGTAAATGTATTCAACATACCACTCCAGGCAGGGTCAAGGTTTAAATCGGCATCCTCGAAATCATCCACAACCTGTGACATGGCGTTGTGAAACATCATGATACCCAGGATACATAATAAATATTTTTTCATCGGCTTGAAATCCAGATGTACAAAACTCAGGAAATCGTCAAACATTTGAAGTCTGCGATTAACAAATGGCCTAAGGATTTAATAAATGGGCTACCCAATCTGACCACTCACCCTGTTGTAGAAGTGATGGGCCTGCCATGCCCTGGTCTCGCCAAGACGCATGCGCTGGGCTTTACGGAACACCTTGTACCCATTGTCATACAGAAACTTTAAAGCGACCGTATTATCTTTCGGTAAAATAGCTATGGCATTATTAATAAGACGGTATTGCATCAAATGAAGACCAGCCGTTGCATCATTTGCCACGACCAAACCTTCTGCAAGACCCGGAAGATAATAACCCTTCAATTGCCGGTCGGAAACAAACACCCATGCATCTGACAAATGTTCTACCAGCCGTACATACCTGTTCTCCCCCGAAACCTCCCGGTCCAATTTCAAAAGGTCTTCGCGGTATTCCTCATTCAGGGGCATAATACCCGAAGGAATCCTGTATTGAGAAAACGGGCGGCCTTCATTAAAAAACAACTGTTCCGTTTCGTGAACAAAACCAAGCTTGTTATAAACCGGTTCCCCAAGCGGGGTAGCCATCAGGTAAACGGTTTTAAAAATGGTCCGGTCAATACCGTCTAACAGGGCCTGGGTCAGAACCTTTCCTATTCCCTGGTTCCTTTGCTCCGGATGAACAATGATGTGGGCCAACCAGGCTGTATCTTCATGGAGAATACTTGTCCCCACTCCTACCAATTGCTCATTGTGCATGACCTTTACCGGGAAACAATAGGTCGAGTTCATGTAGAATTGAAAATGCGGGATGATATTTGTCCAGTCCGGAGGTTGCAATGCCGGCAGGAATTCAATATCGCTATGTTCAAAAGGCTGTATTTTCATTGTTTTAAGTTCCCGAGTTCCTTTTTCATTAACAGGTCATTCTGGGCATCGGTTCCAAGCATAAATACATGGCTGCCGAAAACCTCAAAACCCAAATGTTTATAAAACCCGATAGCCTTGACATTATGTTCCCAGACACCCAGCCAAATGGTTTCAAAATGTTTCTGCAAGGCATAATCCATGATATATTGCATTAAGGCAAGTCCGGCCTTTTGCCCCTGGAAAGCCTTTAACACATAAATTCTTTCTATTTCCATGACCTTTTCAGCTGGAAGGTCTCCGGCTGTTGAACCTTCCCTTATCTTGGCATAAGCTATCAGCTCTCCATCCTTCATGCCTAAAAGGAATTTGTTTTTCTCATTCCTGAACTCTTCTGTTATATATTCAATGTGAAATTGTTCTGCCAGGTACACGGCCATGTCTTCAGCCCTGTTATTTTCCGCAAATGTTTCATAAAAAGTTGTGTAACCAATGTCCATCAGAGATGCCAGGTCTTCCTTCCCGGCGGGTTTTATTTTTATCTGCTCGTACCTGGTATTCACAACCTATCCATTTTGCCTTTCAAATTAAAACAATTAAGGCAAAAAGGGCAAATTTATTTTATGTAAACCGGGATGACTAAGATCCCTGTTTTAAGGCAATATCAAAGTCTGTGTTCTCACCTTGCCCACCATGCAGAAAAACCCGAGCACCTTGTTATTTGGATTGTTGACGCAGATTATATTGCTCGGAATATTTGAAGGAGGTACTGCAAACAAACCCTGGTTATTCAGCTGTGTTGTAATCAGGTTGAGATATAAATACATTTCCGGGGTAATTGACAGAATTTCAATCATGGCCGTCTCACCTGACTCGTAGGGCCTTTGGGTAAAGTTTTCCCTGATAGGTATGATGAATAGTTCACCGTCACCGTTACCATCCTGGTTATAGGCATTGTCAATGGCAATACTGATGTCACTGGCCTTGACCTGTATACTGTCGTTCCTGTATAACCTGAACCAATAATAATCCCCTTTGCCTACTTTATCCTTTGCCCATAAGGTCAGGTAAAAACCTTTCGAACTTCCAAACCTTCCCGGATCTTCGTACTTATATGTGAACGAATCAACCGCCGTCGGTGAATTCAACTTGCTTTGGGAGACATAGGTGTTGGCGCCATCCCATACCAGCAACTGGTAATGTTTGCCATACTCGAATGTATTGGCTGAAGGCGGTACATAATAGTACACACCGTTGCCCCTATGTGTGAATTTGCGAAACTCGAAAGTTGAAGTATCAATGATACCAAGTGAATCTACAGTGTAACCCTTGGGAATTCCATTGTTTAAATATGCCACTGATTTTGACACATACACAAATTGTGTATCATCGGTCTGGTCAATGACAGCGTCAATCACCAGCTGTTCCACCGGCGGTCCAAGGTCCAGGTCGATGGGATCCTCACATGAAGTAAGGCTGCCTGTAATGATCATTAACGAAAGGAAAAGATATAATAGGTGTTTCATGGCTTGGTTTAAAATTTAAAGTTCCAGGATATTGAGGGAACGATACTGCCAATGACGGCATATCGTACAACCTGTGTTTGTGTGGTATTGGCCGGGTCAGGACGGGTATAATAGGAGAACGGGTTTTTCCTTTTGTATGCGTTATAGACCCCAAACACCCAGTTGCTTTCACGTTTTGCCGTTTTTTTACGGATATAGGTGGCTGAAATGTCCAGCCTGTGGAATGGCTTGATGGTCACATTATTTCTCAGGTCACTGGCGTTTTGCGGGATACCCTGTATACCCTGGAAACTGTATTTGGTATTCGGCAGGTTGGTGGGGGTTCCCGAACCCAAAACAAAACTTGCAGAAACTGACCATTTTTTGGTGAGTTCATAGCTGCCTGTGATATTCATGTTGTGTCTCCTGTCAAAGCGGTTGTTATACCACTGGTTTTGACTTATACCATCTACTTTCCGCTCTGATTTTGCAAGTGTATAACTGATCCATCCGGTCAATTTACCGGTGTTCTTCCTCATATATAATTCCAGTCCGTATGCCCTGCCTTTTCCATTCAGGAGGTCGGCCTCGAGCTGGCTGTTCAGCAGGAGTTCCGCGCCATCTATATAATCTATCTGGTTCTGCAATTCCTTGTAATAAACTTCAGCAGATAGTTCATAGTCGATATCCTTGCCTATATTTTTAAAATATCCGATAGCAACCTGGTCAGCTAACTGCGGCTTGATATTATTGGTTGAGGGAGTCCATACATCCAGGGGAACACTCGCAGCTGTATTGGAGATCAGGTGCAGGTATTGAGCCATGCGGTTATAACTCAGTTTCAGGGATGTACTTTTGTTCAGCCTGTAATTTGCCGAGAATCTTGGCTCAGGGTTATAATACGACTTGATCACTTCGTTTTGCTTATTATATTCTATCCTGTCTACCACCAGAGAGCGCTTGGCAAACTCATTCCTCTCCAGTATCAATGCCGAACCTTTGCCGAGGTAATTGAAGTTTGAAAAACGCAAGCCATACCTGATGGTTAATTTCAGGTTCACCTTTTGTTCGTTTTCAAGATAAACAGCATTTTCCATGGCATACTTTTTAGGCAGGCCGAATTCAGTTGTATTACCTTCATCCTCAGATACCGCTTTGCCGGGGCTGAAAATGTAATAGGTAGAGATGAGACCGAACTGCAAGGTATGTTTCGGGTTGATATAATAGGTGAAATCAGTTTTTGCACTGTAGTTGACTATATCTGATTTCCATTCAAATGTATTTTTCCCTGAACCAAAACCTAATTGGTAGTCATATTTACTGTAATAGATGGTAAAATTCGAGAATATCTTTTTGGAGAACAAATGGTTCCACCTGAATGAAGTTGTCTTGTTGCCCCAGTCAAATTTAGCTCCGGGCGCACCAAACACATCGCGACCCACATAGGCGGAAAGGAATATCTTGTTGTTGGCGTTAAACGTATAATTCACTTTCGCCGTCAGGTCATAAAAATAAAATATGGCGTCCTTTAAATTGGAGTTTTTTTTCATGAAAGGTTTTGCAAGTGCATCAATATAACTTCGCCTTGCGGCAATAATAAATGAAGATTTATTCTTGATTTTCAGGTTTTTCCTGGCAATGGGTCCCTCAATGGATAGACGGCTGAAAATAATGCCTATCCCTCCATTCACCTCAAATTTCTTTGTATTTCCATCCTTCATTCTCACGTCCAGGGTCGAGGACAGGCGTCCACCATACATCGCCGGCATTCCTCCCTTGATTAGCTTGACATCTTTCACAGCATCCGGATTAAATACCGAGAAAAAACCGAATAAATGCGATGAATTAAACACCGGCGCTTCATCCAATAAGATTAGGTTCTGGTCAATACTTCCTCCCCTTACGTTAAACCCGGTGGCACCTTCGCCAACAGTACTCACGCCCGGCAATAATTGTACACTCTTGATGATATCGACTTCTCCAAGAAAGGCAGGTATCTTTTTTATCTGGGAAATATTCAGGTCGTTTGTACTCATATCCACCTTTTCCACCTGGTTGTCCTTTTTCTTTACGGTAATCGTCACACCTTTCATTTCCTCCACCATTCTTGCCAGGTCAATGTTGCGGGTCTCGTTTTGTGTAATATTGATTGAAATTGTGATGGCCTCGAAACCTGAAGAACTGAAATTGATGTTGTAAGTTCCCGGTAACAGTGATAAAGAGTAAAATCCATAACTGTTGGAAACAGTATTTGATTTGGAACCTTCCACGGAGATGTTGCACGAAGCCAAAGCCTCCCCGTTAGCTGAGTCCTTCACATACCCGCTCAGGGTCACCCTGTTTTGACCATATCCTGAAATGATGGCACAGAGAAAAAATGTCGTTAAAAAAAGGTGTTTCATAAAAGAAAGGTGCAAATTTAAATGTAAAGTGTTGAAAGTGTTTAACTCAAGGATGAAATTGTTTGATTAAACGATAAAAAGCAAAGCTGTTTTAGGGTTGACCCATTGCCTCAACGATTTGCGCGTTTTTATCATACACATCAAAGATCCACCTCGGACGGTCATATACATCAAAAACAATCGTACGATAATCAAAGAATACAGTCATTTTATTCTCAAGCTTCACCGGGTAAGTGCGTTTCACCACCCTTTCATATCTTGTGCTGTCTTCCAGCCATTTCTTTGCCCTTGTTGTATCTGTCGGTGGCAAACCCATTTTTATAAGTACATCATCATATGTCACTATCTTGTTGTCTTTCAGAACAAAACCTACCAGGTCAATTGGAGCCTGAACCCTCACACATCCGTGGCTTATTGCACGGTTGTTCAGTTTAAACTTTCCCTTCAAGGGTGTATCGTGCAAGTACACATCAAATGGATTCTTGAAGGTGAACTTTATTTTCCCCAGTGAGTTATCATTCCCGGCATTCTGCCTGATGGTATAGGGAATATTTCCGGGACTCAGTTTACGCCAGTTAATACTGTAAGGATTGATTACTTCCTTATCCTTGAACACCTGGAAATTGTTCCTGGTCAGGTATCCGGGATCCTTGACAATGAGGTTGTACATTTCCCTTCCCACAATACTGGATGGAACTGTCCAGGTCGGATTTAATATCACAAAATCAATATTGGAAAAAACCTGGGGGGTCTCATAGTCCATGGGTCTGTCGAGGTAATCTTTTGACACCTTATATTTTTTTGTTTTCTGGTCGAAATATCTCTCCTTGCCTTTTCCAATACATACCGGAATCGTTTTTACGCTGTCCGGGTAATACATGAACAACATGAATTCCGGCAAATTAACACGGACATACGGCTTTACAGGTTCAATGCCAAACCACCTGATGCGTTCCATATTTGCGCGTATTTCACCGATCTTGTCATTACGTGAGGAATTCAGTAGTTTGAGTGTTGATTTACCGATGATGCCGTCATCCGTCAGGTTACTGGTTTTCTGTATTTCAATAATCCTTAAAGCCAGTTGCTTTGAATAAACCAGGCTATCCCTGTAATGGCTGATAAAACTGTCAGGCGCAAGCCCCAACTCCACCAACCTTGTGGCCAACATCGGAACGATCGAAGAGGTATCGCCCTGTTTTAACTTACGGATACCCATTGTATCAATGATGGTTTCACTCCCGGCGGTTTTACCGTAAGACTCGATCAGGAGAT
>JANWHK010000038.1 GCA_025450395.1 Bacteroidia bacterium | reverse complement strand
ACCAGCATGGGTTTGTTGAAATGGTAGGCTATCTGGGTTACCCCGCTTTGGGTCGCTGAATGATAGGTCTGCACGACCATGTCGCAGGCTGAGAAATATTTGGAGACGTCAGGATTCGGGATAAAATCATTGTGTTCCAGCACGGCATCCTGCAGGTTCAGTTCCCTGATTAAATTTTTGTAGGGTGTTGAATCTTCGTAATATTCTCCTGCAATGATGAGTTTCACTTTTTGGTCCTTCAGGCCGCTTTTTGCAAACGATTTGAGCAGGAGGTCCAGCCCCTTGTATTGCCTGATAAAACCGAAGAATAAAAGGTACTTATAATTTTCATCCAGTCCCAGTTGTTTTTTAGCTTCCTGCTTGGGGATCAGGGCACCGAAATTATCGTACATCGGGTGGGGAACATACCTGGAAGGTTTGGCCGGAACCAGTTTTTTCAAATCTTCCAGTACAGACTGGCTCATGGTGATAAAACCATCCATGCTGTTCACAAAATAATTCGTGCAGGCCTGGTCGTAAAAATGTTTTTCATGCGGGTAGATATTGTCAGCAATGGCTACAAGTTTTGTCTTTTTATTTTTCCGCACCATCCTTGCAATAGTGCCAAGGCAAGGCGCCATAAAAGGCATCCAATACCTGAATATCATGATATCGGGAGCAAGCTTTTTATATTTATTGCCGGTACTTATCCAGTTCAGGGGATTGATGGAATTGATGGCCGTATCGATACGGATATTCTCTGGAGCCGGTTCTGAACTGAACTGTGTTTTGCCAGGGAAAAGTATGGATGGATATTGCAGGCTGAAACTCAGTATGGAAGCGTTATAGCCCTTGTCGCTAAAACCTTTGCACAGTCTTTCGTTATAGGTGCTGAGCCCACCCCTGAGTGGCCATGCCGGCCCTACTATTACTATGTTTTTGCTCTTTGGATTTTGATTCCCGCTTGTCTCCATTCCCTGTTTTTTGGAATTTTACATGTTGATCTTTTCAGCCACGGAATAATGGTTTCTTTCACCGCTGCTGCGACTGACGAGTTCACCAAGGAAACCAGCAAGGAATAACTGCGTTCCGATGATCATGGAAACAAGTCCTATATAAAACCAGGGTGAGTCAGCCACCAATGCGGCCCTCTCTTCGTTCAACACATGTATGAGCTTATTGATGAGTAGATAAAGGGCAATAAAAAACCCCAGAATAAAACACAGCAATCCGTATATGCCGAAAAAATGCATGGGTTTCTTTCCGAATTTACCCATGAAGAAAATGGTAAGCAGATCGAGGAAACCATTCACAAAACGGCTCAACCCGAATTTGGTGGTCCCGTATTTTCTGGCACGGTGTTCCACTACCTGTTCGCCTATCTTTTTAAATCCGGCAGATTTGGCAATCACCGGAATATACCGGTGCATCTCGCCGTATACTTCTATATTCCTGACAACTTCCTGCTTATAGGCTTTCAGTCCGCAGTTAAAGTCATGGAGATATATGCCGCTCATCCTGCGTGTCGCCCAATTGAATACTTTTGTAGGTAGGGTTTTTGTGATTGGGTCGTAGCGTTTCTTTTTCCATCCGGAGATCACGTCGAAATTTTCTTCCTTGATACGGCGGTAAAGTTCCGGTATTTCATCCGGGCTGTCCTGGAGATCTGCATCCATGGTGATTATGACGTCACCCTTGGCTTCCGAGAAACCGATGTTCAGCGCGGCGGATTTGCCGTAATTCCGCCTGAAACGAATACCCTTGACATGGTTATTTTTCTGTGAAAGTGTTTGTATAACCTCCCAGCTTTTGTCGGTGCTGCCGTCATCAATAAAAAATACTTCGTAACTGAAACGGTTGGCCTCCATCACGCGGGCGATCCATGCCTCCAATTCGGGAAGGGATTCGTCTTCGTTCAGCAGGGGAATAACAATGGATATATCAGGCATTATATGTTTTCTTTGAGAATTGTAAAATTAATTGCGCGGTGGTTCTTTTTTCATGATGGCGGCTGAAATCAGCACGACAATGGTGTCGAAGAAAAGTCCGGCGATAGCGGTTACTCCAAGCCAGAATCCCTGGGCGGACATGAAAGCAGGGGTATCGGCCATGCGTTTCTGGATATCGGTATCAGACATGCCGCTTTCTTTCATTTTCTGAACCCCTCTCTCCATTTCTTCTCCAACATAGGCATCCCAGTCGATGACAAAGTTGTAAAATACAATATAAAAGAGCACGGTCAATCCCACCATGAACAAAGTCGTGATAAAGCCGGTCTTAAAGGCTTTGCCGAAGGAAATATATCCGCCGAGTTCCTTGTCCCTGTATTCCTTTATAGGCATGATGAACACTGTAAATAGAACGACAAGGCCGACAAGGAAAGATACCCAGCCGCCTCCTTGTGGATTGTATTTGTTGTCATTCATGTACAGGAGGGTCATCACCTGTATAATGGATAAAAGCATGCCGATGACGGCCCATTTAAACGCAATATTGACCGGTGAAACCTTTTTGGTGCTTTTTTCTGTATCGTTGAATAATTCTGTTGTCATATTGATAGTGGTTTATGGTTTGACGTTTTTAACTTTTATTCAGTAGACAGTTTTTGCCGATAAAAGTTGCCTCAATGAAATAAGGCAATGGCTTGTCGAGATAGTATGTATTATGGGAGAGTGATAAGTTATTCCTTGAGTTCAGTATGGTTTGTTTATGGGGGTTGATAACTGTAAAATCTGCAGGCTGGTCTTTCTGTATCGCCTGAAGTTTCAATCCAAGCACCCTGGCGCCACCTTCATTGAATTTCGATATCAGTGTATTGTCATCAAGGGAGGGGCAGAACCTGTTCCTGCCTTCGACGGCCAGGCTGAATGCGATCTGTATGGTGATGGCTCCGTATTCCGCGTATTCAAATTCCACATCCTTGTGTTCTATTTCCTGAGGGTGGTGGTCGCTGCAGATAGCGTCGATGGTTTCATCCATTAAACCTTCCCATAAAGCTTTCACATCGTTTGCCTGTCTTAGTGGAGGCGTCAGTTTGAGGTTGCTGTCAAAATCCATGATGGTTTCATCAGTCAGCACAAGGTTCATCACTGCCACATCGCAGGTCACCTTGATGCCTTGCAACTTGGCCTGCCTTATCAGTTCCACTGATCTTTCTGTGCTGACCTTTGAAATATGGATATTCGCCTGGTGGTAATCAGCGAGTTCAATATCGCGCTGAACCTGCAGGTATTCGGCCATCTGCGGAATGCCTTTCAGTCCGAGGCTGACAGCTACGGTGCCTTCAGCAACATAAGCACCTATGGCCAGTTCCGGCTGGTGACAGAAACTGTAAAGAAGTCCGTCGAAACTCCTGGTATATTGCAAGGCCCTGCTCATGGTTCCTATATTCTCGACCGGGTAATTGGCATTGGCAAAAGCGATGGCGCCGTGACTTTTCATGTCGTACATTTCAGCCAGGTCATCTGATTTTAAATCCTGCGTAATGGCGCCGATCGGCAGGAACTTCACGGGTTTGTCTTTTACCTGGTGTATGAGGAATTCAATATCCGACCTGGTTTGTCTCGGGGGATTGCAGTTGGGCAGCAAGGCCACATGTGAATATCCTCCGGCAAATGCAGCGTGGTTCAGTGAACGTATGGTCTCCCTGTGTTCAAAACCCGGTTCACTGCTGTTGCACCTCACGTCTATGAATGCAGGTGTGACGATGCATCCGGTGAAGTCAATGATCTTTGTATACCCTGACTCATCGATACCATCGCCAAAATCGACAATGATTCCATCTTTAATGGCCATATCCCCTGATTGACCGTTAAAAGGCGAATTCGGGTCCGAAATCTGAATATTTTTAAGCAGGTAGCTTTGCATTATTTTTAAAAAAACGAATCAAAAGTATTTCAAACAGCAAAAAAATCAAAACAAAAATAATACACCATTTCCACAAACTGGTGCCTTTTTGGGTTTTTGTAAATTCAGAGGCTAGTTTTTCAGGACTTCCTTCAAAGGTTTCAACGTGTAGTCCCGACGCTGTTTTTTCGAGTTCCTCCTCACTCAATGTACGCGTGTCACTCTCATTCCTGTTGATATTAAAGGATAAATCGATCAATGTGGAATCTGATCTTTTATTCTTCAGGTGGTAATGTCCGGGTTCTTGTATTTCACCATTGGTATTGATAAACATGTCACCTTCTATGTTCATAACTTCCGGGATAAATGTGTTTTTATCCTTGCTCAGGTAGAGGCCGCTTTCCGATTCAAAGGGCAATCCGGTATATATCGGTTGGTTCTGTCCACAATCAAAATACAATTGTTTCCTGTAATTTGAAAGCATGGCGGATCTTAATAACACGGGAACAAAAAGGGCATGGTTCTGGAAATTTGTGTATTCCGGCAATAAGGGTGAGGCGCAGAGTATCAGGTGACCTTTTCCAATGGGTATATCATGCAGGAAGGAGTTTCCGTTGGCAAGTTTCATCAGTGAAATACCATGTGGTACCTGAAACTGGTAATACCTGGAAACGACCGGCAAATCAGGATTTTTGGGCTTCTTTTCAAATATATGCTTAAAAACAGGATGTTCCAGATCAAGCGAGGATACCTTCATGGAGATTGCCAGGGGTTGTTGTGGTAAGCTGAACCCGAATGAACCGCCGAGAGCCTGCAGTCCGCCAAAAGGCATGTTGGCGCCTGGGAAAGCCACGACGGTGCCGCCATTGCTGATGAATTTTTTCAGTTCGTTGATAAATCCTGAATTGATATTATCGACGCCCTGCAGGACAATCAGGGAATTGTTCCTGAACTCACTGAAATTAACACTTCCTGAAAGTTCTTTTTTGTAGGTGTAGCCCGGGTTGTCAAAAAACACAGCCTCCACATATTTCTCTTCCTTATTGCTGATATTGGTAACCTTGAAATTATCTGTTATATTAAGTGAAAAAAAGAGTTGGTCGTCAATAGGGATATTGTCTCCCGCCAGTCGCAGTTCACATGCGTGATTTCCTCCGCGTTCGAGTGTAAAGTTGATGCTTTGTTTATCACTGCTATAGGGTTTAATGTTATAGGTAGCGATTCCTTTTGGTTTGCCGTCAACGATAAGTTCCAGTGTGTTGCCTTCAATCTCATTTGCTGTGTAATTGCTCACCTGTACTACCAGCATGATATTCTGCCTTGCCTGAAGGATAGGGGATAACAGGAAACAAGTGTCGATGCTGAGGTTGTCGTGTCCTGCACCCGGTACCATGATCCAGGTTTGGCGAATAGCAGTATCCAGGTAGTTACGGGAAATTATGGAATTGTTTTTCTGGAAATCGGAGATGGTAAAGGCCATTTTAGCACCATCAGCTGATTTTAACAGCCTGTTTTGCAATTCCATCAATACCGTTAGATGTTTGGAAGCGGGGGTGATCCTGATCTTGTCTATATTTTCAAGTGTGGCTTGTTTGCCCGAGAAATGCAGCCATGGTGCATTCATGTCGGAAGTGATAAGGTTGAACCGGTCATTGTTGCCTGAAGCGTTGACTATGGCCCTTGCCCTGTTTTTGGCAGCTTCCAGCAATTGACCTTCACTGCCGCTGAGGTTCATGCTGTAACTGTTGTCGATGATGATGCTGATGGATTTCCTCCCGCTGTCCATTGCCTGGTTTTTATGCAATAGCATGGGTTGCGCAAATGCAAAAACAAGAAAGGAGAATGCAAGTAAGCGACAGGCGAGTATCAGGTATTTTTTTAACTGGTTGCCGCTTTTGGTTTGCTGGTCAATCTGTTTAAGAAAGCGTATGTCGGAAAAGATGATTTTTTTATACCTTCTGAAATTAAACAGGTGTATGATGATTGGTATCAGCAGGGCCAATAAAGCCCATAAAAAAGAAGGATAAAGCCATACCATATACGGAAGGCAAACATACGAAAAAATACAGATTACAGAAAATTTGTTTCTCAGGCGTTGTTTTTACTCGTTTTTTTGCAAAATTTACGATATTTAGGTTAAATTTGCCATCATAATTACAAGTTATATCATGAACCAGACCAGCACCACAGAATTCAGAATTGAACACGATACCATGGGCGAAGTGAAAGTACCTGCCCATGTATATTGGGGAGCGCAGACCCAAAGGTCCCTGCAGAATTTCAAGATAGGTAACCAGCGCATGCCGATAGAGATCATCAGGGCTTTTGCCGTGTTGAAAAAGGCCGCTGCAATCACGAACAACAAACTAGGGGTATTGTCGCTCACCAAGTGCGACCTGATATGCACCGTGTGTGACGAAATAATCGAGGGCATGCACGATGAACAGTTCCCTTTGGTGATATGGCAGACCGGTAGCGGTACCCAAAGCAATATGAACGTGAATGAAGTCATCGCCAACCGCGCCCATGTGATGCAGGGAGGTAAACTTACGGACGAAGTCAAGGTGCTTCACCCGAACGATGATGTGAACAAATCGCAGAGCAGCAATGATACTTTTCCGACTGCCATGAGCATTGCAACTTACAAACAGGTAGTGGACTATACCATTCCCGGCATACAGGCTTTAAAAACCACCCTGAAACATAAATCCAGGGAATTCAAGGATATCATCAAGATCGGCAGGACCCATTTCATGGATGCAACACCCATCACATTGGGTCAGGAATTTTCGGGTTATGTACATCAACTGAGGAAAGGCATTGAATGTATCAACTCGAGCCTGGTGTCTGCCAGTGAGATTGCACTCGGAGGCACGGCAGTAGGTACCGGTATCAATACACCCAAGGGATATTCTGAGCTGGTGGCGAAAACAATCGCCGAGCTCTCCGGTTTGCCAATTATAACTGCAGAGAATAAATTTGAGGCCCTGGCAGCCCATGATGCGATGGTGGAATTGCACGGCGCTTTAAAACGTGTGGCGGTGAGCCTGATGAAGATCGGCAATGATATCAGGATGCTGAGCAGCGGTCCACGCAGTGGTATTGGTGAGATACACATTCCCGACAATGAGCCGGGAAGCAGCATCATGCCTGGAAAGGTAAATCCTACTCAATGTGAAGCGTTGACCATGGTTTGCGCTCAGGTGATGGGCAATGACGTAGCAGTGACCATAGGCGGTGCTAACGGTCATTTCGAACTGAATGTATTTAAGCCGATGATAGCTGCCAATGTTCTGCAATCCGCAAGATTGTTGGGAGAAGCAGCATTGAGTTTCGATGTCAACTGTGCAGCAGGCATTGAACCTAATTTACCTGAGATCAAAAATAAACTTGAAAATTCACTGATGCTGGTAACGGCTTTAAATCCGCATATCGGTTATGAAAATGCAGCCAAGATCGCCAAGAAGGCGCATAAGGAAAACATGAGTTTACGCCAGGCTGCCCTGGATTCGGGCCTGGTGACAAATGAGCAGTTTGACCAGTGGGTCAGGCCCGAAGATATGGTCGGTTCCAAAAACCTGGACTGAACTCCATTTAACTGATATTGGTTTTTTCTATATATTTGTGCGGCCTATAAGGGGATGCAAATTCAATGATTAGAAAAAATACGATTTTCCGCCGGATATTAGTCCTACTTGTACCTCTTCTTACCATTTTATTTGCAATATTTTACCTGAAGCATACCCATGCAGAATTGGTCGCATTGTACAAAGGGATCAACAGTATTTTTTACAAAGCGGAAACCTGGCAGCTTGACTTTTTTACCGTAAAAGTAAAGTTATTGGGGAATAATTGGTGCCAGGCAGCCATTGTTGTTTCATTGATCTGGCTTTTTTCAGCATGGAAATTACCATTTGACAAATTACCCGCATGGAGATATGATAAGAAGGCACTTTTTGAATACCTTATGATTATTATCGGTGGTGCTGTTTTGTCAATGATCAGCAACATTCATACCTCTTATGCCTACGACGAAGTATTTTCAGCGGTGAATTTTGCCTCATTGCCACCATTCCAATGCATGTCATATTATATTCTCCCTAACAATCACATGCTGTTTAATGCATTGAACCATAGTTTGTTCTTTTGGAGTGACGACCAGGTAGCAAGCGGAAGGATTATATCCATGGTTTCCTACATACTGGTGTTGATGTTAAGCTGGAATTTCCTGAAAAAATGGGTGGACAATTATTGGATGCGTTGGGTGGTCCTGCTCTCAATGGCTTTGCAATTTCCAGTATGGGGATTTTCAGGGCAGGCAAGGGGGTATGAAATGGTGTTGTTTTTTAGCTGTTTAAGTTTTTTCAGTTTCTGGGGTTACTGGATAGAGAAGAAAACTTACCTGTTGTTCCCGCATGTCGCCGCACTTGTGCTGGGCATGTTGACCTTGCCCAGTTTTCTTTACTGGCTGACCGGACTTCTTTTAGCATCCCTGTTTTTCATGATAGGAAAGAAAAAAATTGACTGGCTTTATATCCGGTATATGGTGGCAGGGATGTCATTGCTTTTTTTGTGTTATGTGCCCTTGCTTACATTTTCAGGACTTTCATCCATGACAGATAATCAATACATGAAAGCGACGGCCGGATCATCCCTGGAATTTATCCCTAAACTACTAAATGAAGCAAGTTATTTCAGGCATCTTTTTGCGGAGTGGTTTTGTTTTGATATCATGGCAAGGGTTCCGGGATATTTTTTATTGCTGCTCCCATTGGTTGCCTTGTTTAACAAGTGGAATGGCAAACCTTACCGCCCGTTGCTGAATATGTATTTTTCAATGCTGCTTGCTTTTCTGTTGGTGTGCATAGTGATGAAAAACATGGCGTTCAGCAGGAATATGCTGGCCCACGGTTACCTGGTCTGGATGATGCTATTAATTGTACTCAGTAGCTTGCCCAAACAAAAATGGATACAAAAAGCATTCCTCACTTTAATGTTGGTAGCAACTGTATTTTCCACCCGTGAAAATTATAAATTCAGCCCTTATGGCCTTTATTATTATGATGTTGAGCAAAAATATGAAAGCCTGAGGGCTTGTAAATTTCATTATTCACCCTCCAGCTCTGTATTCCTGGACAATGAGAGTTTTTATTGGTGGTATGTACTAAGGGAGAAATTCCCAAATCACAAGCACAATATTGAATCCAACAGGCCGGCTTTTAAGCAGCAGGATTATTCGATTATGAGGGTGGAGGATATTCAATTAGCAGATACAGTGATGTATGAGAAGATATCCGATTGCAGTGAATTTGTTATTTTCAGGAAGAGGCGCTGATATCGATTAGAGTTAAAAAAGTCAATGAAGGCAACTAATCGACTATTGAATTCGTCAAATACATGTAAAATGGCAATCAGAATTACTATATTGACCCTATGCATTGGTTTTATCAACCAGGTGCTTTGCCAGAACAAATACAATAACAACTGGTATTTCGGCCAAAAGGCAGCCCTTGATTTTAACGTCAATCCACCTGATGTTAAAACCGACAACCAGATGAATGTATATGGAAATGGGTCCTCCATCAGCGATGAGATTACAGGGCAATTATTGTTTTATACCAACGGTAACAGTTTTTGGAACCGTTTTGGGGAAATGATAGACTCCTCTTACACAGGGAATGTAACGAGTGATGTAGTTATATTGCCATTGAAAAAAATCAGGAACCGTTTTATAGTCTTTAACTTTAACAGCTATTATGTAGTGGATATGGAAGCCCGGAATGGTAGGGGAGCTATATTAAAAAAGCAAGCTTTTCCATTGCGGACTACCATCAACAGGATGACGGCCGTGAAACATTGTCTGAGTGAATCGTATTGGCTGATCACCCTCGACGGTTATTTCTTTTGTGCCTACCTGGTGCATCCCGATGGACTGATAGATCCGCCGGTTGTCACCGCGCATCATGCAGTGATCACAACTGCCTACACAGGTGATTTTATATCATCGAACAACGGTGAAAAGCTGGCCCTTACACCCTATGCACCAAGTGTGGATGAATATATTGAACCACAGGTATTCAATTTCGACAAGCGTTGTGGAATTGTATCCGGACAAAGGGAGATACTGCATATGGAGGCGGGCTGGGACAGGCCTCACGGAATTGCTTTTTCTCCCGATGACAGGTTGATATACGTCACATACGGTTTGCAGGAAAGCCAGTTGGTACAATATGATGCCAGTAATGTCAGCGACTATAAATTGATAGCCACCAGTCCCGAGAATTTTAACCAAATTGCCTGCGGACCGGATGGTAAGCTTTATATCACAACCCATATCAGCGGCATACCTTCCAATAAGCTGGATGTCTTGCTGAACCCGAATGTAAAAGGTGCAGGTTGCAATTACAGGGAAAATTATCTCAGGCTTTCCGGAGTGCCCTATTTCGAGGTGCCGAACATGGTGATCAACCATACAGGATCCTGCAAACAGAATTCAGGTTTCAGGCTTGAGGTGGATGCCGGGGCTTGCCTGGGTCAGAAAATTAATTTCAGGTTTATAGGTGCTCAATCCGGTATCGACAGTATACGCTGGTACTATAATAATCCTATAAGTCCGGGCTTGTCAAGCCGGAATTTCAATACAAAGTATACTTATTATGATATCGGAACTTACAAACCTTTCGCAGTCGTACATTTCTGTCAAAAGTCAGATACTTTTTTCTTTATGGTCGAAGTAATCAAAGCCGAAAAATATCCACTTGGTAATGATACGATTCTTTGCGCAGGCGATTCACTTCGGATTGGTAGCGTAGTGGTGAATTCCCTTTATGCATGGAACACCGGGGACACAAGAGCATTTATCACTGTAAAAAATCCCGGTATTTATTGGCGCGAGGTCAATCGCGTGGGCTGTAAATCCATTGACACCATAGAGATTAAATATCATCCATCACTTCAACTGCTTTTGGGTGATTCCTATTATATCTGTGAGGAAGAAAAGGAATTGGTAAAGCTGGACGCAGGCAAGGGTTTTAAAACTTATTTATGGTACCCGACCAATGATACGACGCATTGGATAGAAGTGGATATGAAGGGAAACTATTATGTAGTGGTAAAGGATTACAGGGGTTGCAAAGGTGATGACGGCACAGTGGTTGAATCGCGTTGTGAACTCAGGGTCGTCATCCCGAATGCATTCTCGCCGAATGGTGATGGCTTGAATGATATGTTGAAGGTCGCCACTTACAATGAAACTGAAATATCCTTACAGGTTTATTCCGCCTGGGGCGAACTGATATATGAAGGTCCGAATGGATGGGATGGAACTTTTAACGGAGGCCTTGTTCAACAGGGAGTTTATATGTTAAAGGTAAAAGTCACAGGATTTGTTGATAGGAAGCCTGCTGAAAGGGAGTACACGAATCTAGTTCACATTTTATATTGATATGATCGAATTTCCCGGTTGGTTCCCAATTCGTAATTCCCAATTCCCAATTCGTAATTCGTAACTCAATTAAATTCCTGCAATTCCATGCATGCAAAATGCCCCAATGGACATTTGTCAAACCCTATCTTGGTGCACGGCCTGCAATCCAGGTCTTGTACTTCCCGTATCACTGATTTATGGCTCTCTGGTCCATCAACAAAAGGCCTGCTGTTTGCCGACGTATCACCGTAATAGGGTGTCATGCCAAATTCTGGAATGGTATTGCCCCAGAAGGAAATTATTGGTTTCTGGAGGGCTGCGGCAATGTGCATCATACCTGTATCATGCGTATAGACTTTATCTGCTCCCTGCATTACAAGCGCGCTTTGGTGTATGCTCAACTGACCGCAATAATTCATGATCTGATGGCTCTCTGCAGCGAGTTTTTCTCCCTGCTCCATGTCCTCTTTCCCGCCTATCAGGACAATGGGTTCATGGATGGTTTTAAAGAGTTCAAGTTGTTTATTGAAAGGGAGTTTTTTAGTGAAATATTGTCCTCCGATGGCATATACAACATATTTGCCGGGCAAGGGGAACTGGTGGATATTTTCATTCGGGTTGATAAAAAAATCAAGTCCTTTGCCATCATTTTTTACACCTAGTTCCACTGCTGTATCCAGGTAACGGTCCACAATGTGCATGTAAGGCAGTATATTGATTTTGAATCGCACCATCAGCCATTTTTCCCAGTTGAGTTTGTCCAGTGTATGGCGTTTTACCATTAAGCGGCTCCAGATGCGAAGGGTCCTGAGATTGTGGTGCAGGTCGAGTATCATGTCAAACTTTTCAGCCTTCAGTGTCCTGCAAAAATCATTGAAGTCATTATCGAGCAAATGCAGTTTGTCGATATAGGGATTGTACTGCAGTAAGGACTCATTTTGTTTCTTGGTGGCGTAATGCACGGTGTAATCCGGGAACTGTGTCTTGATGCAGCGCATGACCGGGGAGGTCAGTACGATGTCACCAATGGATGAAAAACGCAGTATTAATATCTTCATGCACTTGTTTGTTTTTTTATTTGCAGCCAGGCCAGAAACTCAGCCAGGCTTTTTGCATTCAGGCAATCTTTTGCTGTGAGGTAACCCTTCCTGGCGACATTCACACCGTATTGCATATCGCTCAAACCTTCCTTTTGGTGCGCATCCGGATTGATGCTGATCAAGGCGCCTTTATTGACCGCATAATCTATCCAGCGCCAGTCCAGGTCGAGCCGGTAGGGGTGGGCGTTTAATTCGATGGCTACCCCATTGGCCACACAGGTGTCGATAATGTAGCGGTGGTCTATCGGGTAACCGGTACGCAGCAACAATAACCTTCCTGTTGGATGACCGAGTATGGATGTAAATGGATTTTCGATGGCGACTTTCAAACGTTGATTTGCTTTTTCCATGTCCATGCCGAGATTGCTGTGCACGCTGGCAACTACCATGTCGAACAGGCCAAGTATATCCGGTGTGTAATCCAGGCTGCCGTCATTCAGGATGTCACTTTCAATTCCTTTCAGGATTTTAAACGGTGCAAGCTTTTCGTTGAGGGAATCGATCTCCTTCATCTGTTCAAGCACTCTTTCAGGTTTTAAGCCATTGGCATAAAAGGCAGTCTGTGAATGGTCGCAAATACCCAGGTATTCAAGACCCATGCCTTTTGCATGTTTTGCCATTTCCTCGAGTGTGTGCAAACCGTCACTATAGGTGCTGTGATTGTGTACCACGCCCTTCAGGTCTTTATATGCGATGAGGTCCGATTGTTTATCCAGGTGTTGGAGTTCATTCAGCCCCTCCCTCAATTCAGGCAATATATAGGGAAGGTTCAGGCTTTGGTAAAGACTTTCCTCATCCTCAAAATCACCGCTGTCGCTGTTGTAGTTGATCAGCGTTAAATGTTCAGGTTTTGCCGTCTTTTCCAGCAGGTCATTACCCCATCTTTCGTAACTTGTCATGTAGAGGTGGACAGTCACTGCCTCTGCATATTTCAGTATGTAATGGGTATCATCGCAATCGATAAGTTCAAAACCCGATCCCGACAATTCTTCCGATACGAGTTGCAGGTCATCACTCACTAATAAAACATCAATGCTTTCTACAATTTCACTGAATCTCCTGAAATCACCTACGACTTCATATTGCTTGACTTCTGAGGATTCAGAAAGTAGTTTTTCCAGCTGCTCAACAATAGGACTTAATTTGGCCCAATGGAATTTACCCTCGTTGCTGAACTTGAATTCGATGTCGCTAAGTATCTGCGCCTGTGTTTTAAAACCAAATCCTTTAGCTTCCACAAGTCGGTTTTCCCGGCAGGCATCCAGCAATTCCGGGATAGAGGTTATACCGACTGTTTTCCATAAAAGTTCTACTTTTTTGGGGCCCAGGCCCTTAATCCTCATGATATCCTGTACACCCTGTGGAGTGGCTTCTATCAATGCATCCAGGTCAGCGAACGACCCTCTTTGAATAATCTCATATACCTTGGGTGCCAGGCTTTTCCCTAGTTGCGGCACTTTCAGCAACTGCTCCTGATCCATGGTGGCTAAAGGCTCGCCAATTTTCTTGATGTTATAGGCAGCGGCTGCAGTGGCCTTTACCTTGAAAGGGTTGCCTGCATGCAACTCATACAACTTGGCGTAGTGTGTAAGAATGTCGGATATATCGTGGTTGTCGAGCATGCGCTTATTGTTTTAAATGATCAATAGTATGGAATCCGGGGAATAAGCCTTGACGCCTGATAATTTAAAGTCCCTGATATTGCGCGTCACAATCCCAAAGATGTTTTCAATTGAATAGGCGCAAAATATTTGCAGGGAATCTTCAAAATCCTTGTGGTCTGACTGAAGTCCTTTTTTAACCATGTCTGTATCGATTGGAACAAGCGTTATGAGGTCCAGCATATGCATCAGGGCTGTGCGAAGACTTTTATCTTCGCCGTATTTATTTAATATGTAGTAGGTTGTCGCCAGGGAATGGGAAGAAGTATATAAGCGTATTTTTTTTTGTTCAGCAAGTATCAGGAGTTCCTTTGCAAATTTACTATATGGTTTTCTGTCCGCAAGCAAATCTATTAAAATATTTGTATCCAGGAACAAGCGCTTCATAAATGTTTTTTCTTCAGGTATTCGGCGATTTCCTTTTTTTCATCAAAATCCTTTGGAAGCTTAACAACTCCGGTTATTTTTTTGATCTTGGAAGATGATATTTCAGTAGTTGGTTCCTGGGCAATAAGGGATTCCAGATAGCCCTCTATCATATCGGAAAGGCTCCTGCCTGTATTTTTAGCGTATACTTTTGCTTTTTCAATCACGGTTTTTTTGACTGTTAATGTGAGTTTTGTGTCCATGATACGTATTTTATTTACAAATATACGTGTAGTATTTTATTTTTCCAAATGAATTGCTTATTTTCAGCAAAAACCTACAAATAGGCGCTGAGTTTATCCTCATCTTTTGCTTTTATAAGTTTCTTGATTTTTGACGTTTGCTTGATCTTGTTTTCAAGGTTTTCAATATAATCAACTAATAACTTGAGGGCTGGCTCTGTAAAATTTGTTTGATATTGTATTGCACACTTGGCAAGGCAAGCCATGTAAACACCCAATAACTTGGAATTATCTTTTCCATTGCATACTTCTATCATGTTTTTGTTCAGGTTAAATGTAAAATCGGTTTTCTCCATCCAGTTGATAATCAGTAATTGAAAACTATAGTATCTTGTCTGCTCTGCTGAAGGATGACTTAATATATAATCAGCCGCTTCAGTTACACACGGTTCAGCTTTTTTTACAGCGCTGTCCGTTTTTAAATCGGCGTTTTCACAGTCCTGCGCTTTGATAGTGACTGAAAACAACACAATGCTCAATAGGAAAAGTGCTTTTTTCATGGTTTGTTGAGTTAATTTATTGACAAACATACTCAAAATTTTGAAATTCCGAATGGAATTTTATGTTGTGGAATGACTTGATTTTATTTGCCTGTCATCCATTTTGCTAAGTAAGGCAAGACTGAGTATAGCGCCGATAGTGGCAATCAGCATATCCGATTGAGTATCCCAGATATCACCCTGGGTGCCGAGAAATGAATCGCCCGCTTCTCCCGTTGCGAGGGAAACAAACCATTCCAGAAATTCATAAACGGCACTGATGGCTAAACAGATAGATACAATCACAAAATTTAACCAGCCTTTACCCTGTATGACCTGTTTCCGTATCAGTATTTCCCTGATGATGATGGCAGGAACAAAGCCCTGTGCAAAATGGCCGATTTTGTCGTAATTGTTCCTGGTATGACCCAGGCTGTCCCTTATCCAGTCAAACAATGGAACTTCTGCGTAAGTGTAATGTCCACCCACAAATAATATACAACAATGCACAAGTATAAGGGTATACGTTAAATCCGTAAATTTGAACTTCCTGTATGTAAAAGCGAGTATCAATAACCCTGTGAGTGCGGGAAATACTTCGAGAAACCATGTAAATTGATCTTTGGGCGAAATTGCGGACCATGCAAATACAATGATAAAGATGAAAAGGAGCGTTAGTTTATATTTCATCAGATAATCTTCCTTGTCAGGTCTACCATGATCTTTTTAGCCGGTAAATGGTTGTAAATGATATCATGCACCGCATTCAGAATCGGCATGTCCGCCTTCACATCCTCATTCACTTCCTTCATGGTCTTGGTCGCGTAATAACCTTCAGCTATCATGTTCATTTCCATCTGTGCGCTTTTGACGGTATACCCCTTGCCAAGCATATTGCCAAAGGTCCTGTTGCGACTGAACTGGGAATAGGCTGTTACCAATAAATCACCGAGGTAAGCATTTTCTTTTACGTCCCTGTGGGTCTGGTGGCTTTCTTCCAGGAAACGTTCTGTTTCCCGCGAGGAGGCAGAGACCAGAACCGACTGGAAATTATCGCCGTAACCGAGGCCATGACATATGCCACAGGCAATTGCGTACACGTTTTTTAACACGGCAGCGTATTCAATGCCGTAAATATCCGTAGTGGTTTTTCCAAAAATATACCTGCAGGTCAAGAGCTCACAGATCTTTGTGGCCAGTGCTTCATCTGTGGAGGCAAAGGTCAGGTAACTGAGTTTCTCCATCGCCACTTCCTCCGCGTGACAAGGACCGCTGATGGCAGATATCATGTCTTTAGGAACCTTCCAGGTAGTTTCAAAATAATGGCTGATGATCTGGTGGGTATCAGGATTCACACCCTTGACTGCAGAAATAATGGTCTTGCCTTTAAAATCGGAAGGATCCAGGTCTTTTAATACGTTGTGTACAAAAGCGGATGGCACTGCTATCAAAAGTATGTCATTTTCGGCGATGGTGGCGCGGATATCATCCGTCAGTTTGACCAGTGAAAGGTCGATGGATACATCCGTCAGGTAGCGCGGATTGTGTTTGTAGGTCTGTATAAAATGTACATCTTCAGGACGGCGTAACCACCAGGTCATGGATTTGTCAACCTGGTTGTCACAAAGTATCTTGATGAGGGCTGTTGCCCAACTGCCATTACCGATAATACCTATTTTGCTTTTACTCACTGTTCGCGAAATTAATGGATTTATAGACCATTATCGAAAAAAAAATTTAATATTGCACTCAACGGCTTGTTTACATCCGTGCTTCCCTCATGTTGGAAATCAGTCAAATCAGAAATAAAAAACTTTCAGGCGAAGTGATATTGCCTGTTTCCAAGAGTATATCCAACCGTTGTCTCATCCTGGAAGCGCTTGCAGGCAAAACTAAAAGTGTGACTCAAATACCGGGTAGCCATGATGTTGTTTTGCTTCAAAAAGCCTTGAATTCGACCGCAAAACATGTTGATTTTGAGGATGCCGGCACGCCCTTGCGTTTTTTTATAGCATATGCCGCCTTGAAGGGTTTAGATGTAGTGATTGATGGAGGTGAAAGACTGAGATCACGTCCCATTGCACCGTTGATACAGGCTTTGGAACAATTAGGGGCTGAATTTGAATATATGAAAGAGCAGGGAAGACTGCCATTGAAAATTAAAAAGGGACTTGATAAATCGCTGTCCCGGGTCCGCCTGGATGCAGGCCTGAGCAGCCAGTTCCTGAGCGCTTTATTGCTGATTGCGCCGTATCTTGATAATGGATTGTCAATAGAAGCAACTGGTCCTCTAATTTCAGAACCATACATAAAGTTGACAATGGATGTGATGGCCCAGGCAGGGGTGAAAGTTGAAATAAAGGGAAATACATACAGCATAAAACATGGTGAATACCAGGTAAAAGAGAATTCAAGTATTGAATCAGACTGGAGTGCGGCTACATTTATTTATGCACTTGCAGCCATGACCGATGATGCAGATGTTTTTTTACCCGGACTTTACCTGGATTCAAGACAGGGAGATGTCGCAACAGCAAAAATATTTGAGCAGTTTGGTGTCATTTCTGTGCGGGAGCAGGGTGGGGTAAGGATACAAAATAAGGAATATAAACCGGATTCAATTCATATTGATTTTACAGATATTCCCGATATGTTCCCGGCCTTATCAGCCTTATGTGCAGCAATAAGGATAAAGGCAAGATTCATTGGCATTCGGAACCTGGTTTTTAAGGAAAGCGATAGGGTAGAAGCCATGAAAGTCAATCTCGAACAAACAGGTGCTATTTTCAATATGATTGGAGACAATGAACTAGACCTCGAATATCATGATAAAGTATCTGAAAAATATGTTTTCAGGAGTTTTAATGACCACCGCATCGCAATGGCGTGCAGTATTTTCGCCTTTCAAAAAGACATAACAATAGACGATGAAACCGTAGTGAAAAAATCCTTCCCCGACTACTGGGATATCTTCAGGAAACTAACTTCCTAATTGTAACTTGTAAATCGGGATCCCTACATCATACATCGTACGTCAAATCGTATGTCGTATGTCGTATATCGTAAATTGGATCATCCCAAAAAATCCTTCAACAACGGCAACATGACATCTGAATTCTTAAGTTCTGATTCCAGTTTGTGTTCAATAATGTAATTAATCAATGCCTCATTCTTGAAACCCTGGGCAAGCGCATATGAATAGGGCGTAGTTGCAAAAGTCACAAGACTGTACTGACTTTTGAATACTTCCGGATAATGCTCTGCCAGGTCGTGTTCCACATGCTTGTAATGCATGAAATCCGGCCTGCCCACCAGGTCGCGCATTTCCACAAAATTCTTGCAAGCCAGGTCTGCAATCGCATTCGCGTTTGCTATTCTCGCCTCCTGGTAGGTATCACAAATAAGGTCCCAGTCAGGGTAATGTTGTTCAATAATCTCATCCAGTTCCTTCACATCTTCAAAACTGCAATTCATCCCTTGCCCGTAAAAAGGTATCAATGCATGCGCCGCATCACCTACAAGCACAAACTTTTTATACACCCATGGATTGCATCGTATGGTCACCAGGTCGCCCGTCGGGTTGGCAAAAAAATCATGCACCAGGCCCGGCATCATTTTAAGGGCATCCGGAAAATAAGTGGTGTAAAAATTGCGCACCTGCTCTTCCGTTTCCATGTGTTCAAAACTGATCTTGCCCTCATGCGGCAGAAACAATGTACATGTAAAACTCCCACCCGGATTCGGCAGGGCAATCATCATGAATTCACCTCTGGGCCAGATATGCAGGGCGTTTTTTTCAATCAGGTGTTTCGCATCGGGTCCCGGCGTGATCTCGAGTTCCTTGTATCCATAATTTTCGTAGGTCTGTGAATAGTTGAACCGTGGGGTTTTCTGTATCTCAGTCCTGACCGCTGAAAATGCTCCATCTGTCCCGAACATGATATCCGCCTTTACCTCTATCTTTTTTCCTTCCGGATTTTCCACAATGGCAATATTCTGATCAAGGTTGGCATTCACGCAGCGGTGGTTGAAGTGTATGGTAACATTCTCGTATGCATCTGCCAGTTCAAGCAGTTTGATATTGAGACCTGAGCGTGAAACCGAATTGATAAACTGGCCTTCCTTGCCATAAGGCTGGAAAGTAAGCTCACCCTTGATACTGTGCATCAGCCGTCCGTTCATCGGGATGGCCTCATCCAGCACCTGCTCGGCAAGACCCACCTTGTTCAGGGCCTCAATGCCGCGGGTTGAAAGGGCAAGGTTGATGGAGCGTCCTGCCTCCGCCTTACCCTTCCGCATATCACCGCGACGTTCATACAAGTCAATTTTAAAACCCCGCTTGGCGAGGCAAATGGCCAGCAATGAACCACTCAGTCCGCCCCCGATAATGGCTATCTTCTCTTTCATCATGATGGGCACAAACTTAGAATAAAATCAGGAAAATACATATGTATTGAATATGCTGAGGCTTATCCTGAGTTTGTCGAAGGGTTGATGGTCTCATCCTGAGGTTCTCGAAGGGGGGCGCCTAACCGTGCCCTCCGGCTCCACTACGTTCGGCCCCGTGGCCTGTGCCACGAGGCTGCCCTGCGGTCATCGGGGCGCGGGGTCCGGCCTCCGAAATATTATTAATTTCTACGAATCATCACACCCCGTGGCACGTGCCACGGGGCTATTCATGTTCAACCCGCAAGCGGGTTGGGGAAATGGTCATCAACATAGTGATAAAATTACCCCTACACGGTTCCAATCCCTCGTACCTCGTACTTCGTCCTTCGTACATTTCCCCTTGCTCCCAAAATTGTCAATTGTAAATTGTCAATTGTACATTGTTCCTTATCTTCGTCCCGTGAAAAATGTGATTGTATTCGGTGCGGGGCGTTCCAGCCTTTACCTGGTAGAATATCTGGGTGACTATTGTGCATCCAGGGAATGGCAATTACTGGTATGCGACAAGGACATCACCTATGCGCAACAACATGCCAGAATAAATAGTGAAACACAGTTTATTTCCATTGATATTTTTGATACGGAGAAAGTCTCCCGGCTGATTGAAAATAGCCTGATGGTGGTTTCACTTTTGCCTGCGGCACTGCATATACATATCGCGGAATTATGTTTACAATATAAAAAGGATCTCGCTACCGCTTCCTATATTTCCGATGAAATGAAAGCCCTTGATGAAGCAGTGAAAAATGGTGGTTTGATATTCCTGAATGAGATCGGACTGGATCCGGGAATAGACCATCTAAGCGCCATGCAGATGATGGATGTGATAAGAGCTGATGGAGGAGATATAACTGGTTTCGAGAGTTATTGCGGTGGACTGGTAGCGGATGAAAATGACGGCGACAATCCGTGGAAATACAAGTTCAGCTGGAATCCGCGCAATGTAGTGTTGGCCGGTCAGGGTGGACCTGCACAATACCTGGAAAGCGGAAAACTGAAGCTGGTGCCTTACCACCAGTTGTTCAGGCATGTGGAAACATTCGGTATCGAAGGTTATGGCACCCTGGAAGGTTATCCCAATCGCGATTCATTAAAATACATAGAACTATATGGCCTGAAGCATGTCGGGCAGATGATCAGGGGAACGCTTAGGAAACAGGGTTATTGCAAGACCTGGCAGATATTTGTAGACCTCGGTCTCACCGATGACAGCACTGTGCTGGAATTTCCGGAGCATGCAAGTTTCAGCGAATGGATCAATACTTACCTGCCGGCAGTTGACATGGATATGAGGGAAAACCTGCAGCAATATACGAAAGCATCTGAATCTGATATTGGTAAATTAAATTGGCTTGGGCTTTTCGGCGACCAGAAACTGCCAATTACCAAAGGTACTTCCGCACAGATTCTCGAAGAGGTGCTCAAGCAAAAATGGCACTTAAATGACGAAGATAAAGACCTGGTTGTAATGCTGCACCGCATCAGGTATCGCAAGGAAGGAGTAGGGTATATACACCAGGCTACCATGGTTTTAAAAGGTGAAAGTAATACCCATACCGCCATGGCAAAAACTGTTGGCCTGCCCCTGGCTATAGCATGTAAATTGATTTTGGAAAACAGGATAAAGTCAAGGGGTGTCATAGCTCCTGTGATGAAGGAGATATATGAACCCGTCTTAGTGGAATTAAAAACATTCGGCATAACATTCAGCGAAAAACGGGTGTAATAAAACCCCTGTCCCTGATTTTTAATTATCCATTATCCATTATCAATT
>JANWHK010000037.1 GCA_025450395.1 Bacteroidia bacterium | reverse complement strand
TGGTGTAATACATATATACCGCCATGTAATAGAAGTTCTGGATCTTGTTATTGCTCAGGGTATTGTTCTGGGCAGTGTTGCTGTATGTGGAATTGCTTCCTGTCATGGTTACAGCATACGCAGGACCTGGACTGTTGACATTGGTGGTACGCATGGTATTGTTGTCAAACACGTTGTTCAAACCCGGATTGGTGCTGCTCGTTGTGGTCGGAGAAGTTGCGGATGTTGAAGATGAAATGTAAGCACCGCCGCTTGTAGTACCAACGGACAAAGCTGTAAATTCAATAATGCCGTTCTTAAACGTATTGTTATCTGAAGCATTGTTGAACCTGATACCGGTTGCATATTGGCTGGTTGTAGTGTTCCTGATCACCAGGTTGTCAAATGTAAACCAGTCGGCACCTGATAGCTGGATAACAGCATCGGCGACATCGATGGACAAAAACTTGCCATTACCTTTAATGGTTACAGTGTTTGTTGAAGATGTACCACTGATAACCGGAAAGTTAATTTGTGCTGACTCAGTAATGTCAGTTATGACGTTCACAGTAACAGCGCCATTCACACCATTGGTTACAATTGCAGATCTGAAGTCCGCCCAATTAGCATAGTTTGTTCCCCCTGTTGCAGAACCGGCATCAATGGTATAAGTGCCATTGAGCTGGGCCGAAGCTGTTGTCATAAATCCTGCGACGATCACTGTAAAAAGCAATCGGAGAATTTTTTTCGATTTGTAAATTTTTCTCATAATACTTATATTGTTTTTTGTTGTTTTAACTCTTCAAATATAGATAGGAATTTTTATTAGCCAAATTATTTAGGGAAATATTGATATAAAATGACAATTTAATTTAATTAATAAAAAAACATCAATGCCTTTTTGTTTAATTCTAAGTTCTTGTGAAAATGGTTAAAGTATTCTTTTTTTAATTTGTAATTATCTTTTTTAGTAAGATTGAGGCTGATAATAAATGAGTTATGGTGTTTTTCCCTTTGCGAGAATAGATTCTTATCAAATCTTTTCAAGAGTACAATCTCACCTTTTTGTATAGTATTTTGTACGGTATTTTGAATTGTCATGATATTGTCATAAAATTGAAATCCAACATCTTGGAACACTCTGATGTTCGTTGCAACAAAATTTTGTTGTTGGTCGAGTTTCACTATTGTATTTATTCCCTTTTCCCAAAGATAGGGCTCAAGGAAAAAATGGATGGCGGAAGAGTCGCTTAAAAAAGTCTTGTCAGAGATTATATATGCTTTTCGACCCTCTATGCAAGTGAATACATCATGCCCCTTCACCTGGTGAGCTACAAGCACACGCTGGTGGTTTTGTTCGTAACGATAATAGCTGAGCAGGCAAGTGCAAAGGAGGGTACAGGTTAAAAAGCAAAAGAGTAACCAGGGTTTTTTATGGACTAGAAAGGAGATTAAAAACAGGATAATGCCATATATAAAAACCAACTGAAGGAAATTCAGGTACAGGCCATTCATGAATGAATATGGGAGACGGTCAATCGCAGTCACAAGCCAGTTGCTGAACCATATCAACCCATAAAGGATTTTACCAGTCAGAACCGCCATCAATGGTATCCAGTTTACAGCGAGTAAAATGATGAGCCCGACCAGTATCAGGGTGGTTAATGGGATGATCAGCATATTGGAGAGCAGGAAATAGTTTGGGAATTGGTGGAAATAGAACAGGCTGATGGGAAATGTCAGGAATTGTGCGGCCAGTGAAACAGAGAGGAGATCCCAAATGTATTTGTCGAATTTGTATCGCGGGTTATACCATGCACTTATCATCGGTTGTATCCATACAATGCCCAGAACGGCAAGGTATGATAACTGGAATCCGACATCGAAAATATAAAGGGGATTGTACAACAGCAATAAGAATGCAGAAGCAAAGAGTGTGTTGTAGATGTTAGGTTTATGCTTGAGTATCTTGCCAATGGACATGATGCTGAACATTACACTGGCCCTTAATACAGAAGAGGATAGTCCGGTCATGAAGGCATAGAACCAAAGTCCTGCAAGCAGCAGGAACAACTGCACCCATTTTCCTCTTTTCCTGTCCTTTAATGAACGCGTGAGAAATGAGATGAGCAGGAAAATAATGCCTGCATGTAAGCCACTGACGGCTAGTACATGCAAGGTCCCTGTGCGTGAAAAGGCAGATGTGATATCCGGATCCAGGTCGTCTTTATAACCGAGTAAGAGCGCTTCAGCCACCCCGAGTTCACGCGGCGATTGAATATGTTTTCTTATGATATCCAGGCATTGGTCCCTGAAAATAATGGCCAATCTGTATAATGATGTTTCAGAAACCTCAGATTTAAATGTGTGCACGGAGTCGGCAAAAAGCTGGTAATGGATATTGTGACGGGATAAATATTGCTTGTAATTAAATTCACCGGGATTTGCAGGATCGTTAAACCGGGAGGCATTTGCACGCACAATAAAGCGTTCGCCGACAAGGGGTTTTTGCCTGGTGTGATGTTTATTGAAATACAATAATAATGAGCCTTGGGACTTATAAGTTTTACCCAGTGAATCATTCACCTCTTCAACTGTGGCATAACACCTGTAAAACCTCTTTTTTTCAATTACTGCATCATCGACTGTGATGTGGTAAAATTTCGCATGTTTGAAGGAAGCAAAATGCCCATCCAGTCGCGTTTCGTTATACCAGTATGTCCTGAAGTATCCAAGCGTGAGAATGCATAACGATAATAGGATGCCCTGGATAATGCGTAATTTAAAATGCGATCTCTGTTTGAATATGGATTTGAAGAAAAACAAAACCAATAACAGGATACTTAAAATACAGGCTGGAATAATGGTTCCTGAAGGACAATAAAGACAAACAATAATACCTGTAATAAATGGTATTAATGCCCTGGCAAAAGGAATGGCATGCCAGCTAAACATGTATTACTTGATAAATCGGCGTTTGATCAGGCCAAAGAATTCGGCTGCAAGTTTTTCATTGGCATTCCAATCATAGGGACCGATAATATTTGATTCAAGATACTCGGTTGCCTGTTCGTATGAAGATGCGTGCTGGACTGTGTGAAGGCTGGATTTATATACATCGGCATTCCCATCGAACAGTCCATTGATAAATTCAAATTTCTTACCTATAGGAATAAATTTGACAAGGTCAGTGATGGGTGTTAAGTTTGATTTATCCGCAAAATTCATGACGGGTTGCTTGTTTTTTGACAACCTTTCATTCAGGGAGAGTTCCTGATCATCAGGGACCTGGTCACGGGTGATTTTGACCTTGTGTTGAAATGCCTGTGCGGGAATGGTTTCAACAGGTTTTTTTTCAGAAATTTCAGTTGAATGAACATTCTTTACAGGTTCTGCCTCAACTACCTGTTTGATAGGTTCTGTTACGTCTGGTTCTTCTAAGTTAACAAGGAATTCCTGCCTTGAGATTTTCTTTTCAGCAGGTTCCGGGTTAACTGTTCCTTCAAGCATAGAGGCATTTTGGTAAATATCTACGGCGTTCTGCTGTATCAGTGTTTTAAAGAAGGAAATATTCTGTCCCTTGCCGGCTTCGTTCAATGCATTTTCGATCAATAAATTCAATCGTTTTAACTGCTCTAATATTTCAGGATTGTTCATACACCTAATTATAACAAAAGCAATATTAGATAAATTGCACTGTTTTTAAAAATATTTTTAAATATTTTTTAACAATGGTAGAAGACATGTTTTTTTTGTTCAAATTTGCTGAATTATAAAGATGTCTGTTCAGGGAAAATTAACGGTTTATTATGGGTGCATGTTTGCAGGCAAAACATCTGCTTTAATTGAATACATCAGCAAGCTTGGCCTAAGGCAAAACGAGTTCCTGGTCTTAAAACCATCTATAGATATCCGTTCCGGAAACCGCACCATCACTACACATGATGGCAAATCACATGAATGCATCATTGTGGAAAATGATACGGATATAAACGCATTGGTCACCCCTTTTATCAAAGTGATAGCCATTGATGAGGCCCAGTTTTTTGACAAAGTATTTTTTGCTGATGTAAGGCGTTTGCTGGGAAAGGGTATTCATGTGGTTGCTGCAGGGCTTGACAAGGATTACCTCGGCAGACCCTTTGGCCTAATGCCAATGTTGCAGACGATTGCAACAGAGAAGAATCATCTCAAGGCTGTCTGTAATAATTGTGGAAAGGAAGCAGAATACACTTACCGTAAAGTGGATAATAAGGTCCTGGTGTTAATCGGTAATACCAACCATTATGAGGCCAGGTGTGAAGCTTGTTACAGCATGAAGAACTAACGGGGAATGGTAATCAGTGGGAACCGGTAATCGGTGGGTACCAGGTAGGAGCAGATGTGGACAGCCGGTGGGTACCAGTTAACTTGTAATTTCTTTATCATCCGGAATTAGCTACCACTATGTCTCCTAAACCGATTACCGATTACTGATCACCGATTACCGGTCTCAAGAATCCAGGGCCACAACCGACTTCACCTCAGGAAGTATTCTCTTGATAGCTTCTTCAATACCGGCCTTCATGGTCATGTGGCTCATGGAACAACCACTGCAGGCACCAAGTAATTTCAGGGTAACCACATTATTTTCATCGATATTCACCAGTTCGACATTACCGCCATCCATTTTTAAAAACGGGCGGACAGAATTTAATGCATCTTCGATTTTTTGTTCTTTATCAGTCATAATTTATTGGTGAGCATTTGCGATGGCTATTTGTCTTACCAACTGGCCCGCAATTTCCGTAAAAAATTTAACATTTTCAGCATTTAAAATTTTACCCTCATCCCCGTCCTGTACAAGTTCAGGTTTTATGGGAAGGGAACCCAGTACCGGGGTATTGAATTGCTCTGCCAGGGATTTTGCCCCGCCTGAGCCAAAAATGTGGTATCGTTTTCCCGGTTGGTCTGAAGGTTCAAAAAAAGCCATATTTTCAACAATTCCAAGAACAGGTACATTTACAGCAGGCATGGTAAACATGGCACAGGCCTTAATGGCATCCGCCACTGCAAGTTTTTGGGGTGTGGTGACAATCACGGCGCCGGTTATAGGCAGGTTTTGCACCAGTGTCAGTTGTACGTCGCCTGTTCCGGGTGGCAGGTCAACAATCAGGTAATCCAGTTCGCCCCAGTTCACTCCATTCATGAATTGTTTTAAGGCAGAAGAGACCATGGGACCGCGCCATACAATGGCCTCATTGGGTTTTGACAGGAAACCGATGGAAAACACCTTGATATCTCCAGCCATCACGGGTTTCATGAGTTCTTTCCCCTCAACAAGCTCCATTTCTATAATGGCATCTTGCACACCAAATAATATTGGTATGGAAGGGCCATAAATATCGGCGTCCATCAAGCCTACTTTTGCACCCGACTTGCTCAGCACGGATGCCAGGCCGGCGGATACTGTCGATTTTCCTACGCCACCCTTGCCACTGGCCACCGCTATGATATTCATGACCTTTGGCAACATGGCTGTTGTTTTTTTACTGGAAGAAACACGCGAGGTCATAAGTATCTTTACATCAATGTCTTCTCCAATAAAATGTGCGATTGCATTCCTGCAAGCAGTTTCGATATGTTCCTTCAATGGGCAGGCGGGCGTAGTGAGGCAAACTGAAAATGACAATGTGTTGCCTTCAGTTTTTATATCTTCTATCATGCCAAGCGTCACCAGGTCTTTGTGAAGATCGGGATCGTCAACATGGCGAAGGGCGTTGAGTACATCTTCCTTGCTGAAACTCATTTTTTGGATTTGAATAAATTGAGCATACGCTTAAAAAACCTTTTCTCGAAATCCAGGAAAAAACGGAACTGGCCGAATAAAAAACCATATCCCAGCAACAACAGGTTATAAATTGGGAACACACCGATATAAAACAATATTCTCGTGCTGATGCTGGTTGCAGAATTGATACCTAAAAGGTGTTTGATTGGGATAATGGAACAGCCCGTGCATGAAAAAACAATTAATATCAATATGACTTGGGTAGCTGATTTTACCTTCCAGCGCGCTTTTAATTTTTCTATGAGGGACACGATTTTGAGGGCACAAAAGTAATATTTTAATCAGTAAAAACCCAACTTGTTTTCGTTGGGCCTATCTTAAGGATCGTGAAGGTTTCCGGAGCCTATTTGCTTTCCTTGTCAATAGCCAGTTTAAGCGAGAAGATATTGCTGTAAAGCGCTGGTCCGCTGCCTGCTACGGCGCTCAGGTTGGTGAGTGCATAGTCGAGGGTGAATTTGCCAAGGGTGATGCCAATTCCTACATTGGGCATAATGGAAGGGACCCTTTTTCCGTTTTTATTGGTGTAATGCTGGAAATTATTGGCTCCAGCCCTGAAATAAAGTTTATTGTTGTCGCTGATATGATACCCCACTTCACCACCTATGTATGGGTCTATGCTCAATAGGTTGGTTTTGACCAGGGTATTTCTTTTGCCGTCAAACGTGATATTCGCGTCTAGTTCCGTCAGCAGGCTCCAGTTGTCGTTTTTCCATGTTTTCGCAAAACCACCCAGAATCCTTGGAAGGGTAATTTCAAGCGTGTTTTTAGGGATGGCATTCTGTGTAGCTGCAAGTACATCTTTTTGCGCATCTGTAAAGGTGTAACGCCAGCTGTTGAAGGTGGATGTCGCATCTCTAACAACAATGCCAAGTGCCCAGTCCTTTTTTGTATTGGCAAATTTAAAACCTACATCGAAACCAAATCCGGTAGCCTTGGCAAAAGGACCTACCTTCCTCCGGATGATCTTCATGTTACCGCCCCATGAAAAATCAATATTCCTCATACTTTTAAAATCTTCAGTCTGAGCGTATGATAAAAGAACGGCAAAGTCGGTTGTATTAAAGGTGGTGACCCTGGTATAATCGATCTCCCCGTTCCTGATCAGGTCAAAAGTATTGGCGATGCCGTCCACCCCGAACCTTACAAGGCTGATGCCAAGTGCACCCTTTTCGCCGGTTTTGGTCGCCCATGCGCCGTAATCATAATTGGCTATGCCTGCAAAATAGGAAGCGTGCATCAGTGCAACCTGTGCGTTGTTTTTTATTCCCACCAGGCCAGCAGGGTTCCAGTATCCCGCGTAGACATCGTCAGCAGAGGCTATCATACAGCCACCCATTGCCAGTGAACGCGCACCCACACCTATCTGTAAAAATTCATTACTGTATTTTGTGGCATTTTGGGAAAATCCCGAATGAGCAGTAAATGCCAATAAAAGAACACAAATGTATTTCGTCATAAAAACATGCAAAGTACTCATTTTTTTCTGAATATTCCTCATTTTATTTCAATTCTTTCTTTAGATTATCAATCTTTGCGCTGATAAAACGCAGTATCTCAGGCAGGTTTTCCAGGAGCACGTTTTTGTCATTTTCCGTCCACTCATACTGTATACCTGTCCTTAAATACACCCTGCTTAACGCAAAAATAATTTTTTCATTGTGCTTGTAATCAAAAATAAACCTGAATGTGACAAATCGTTCATATCCCTGGCCGAATTTTGAAAAATCCTCCTTTCCTGAAACCTGCAGGAATGATGTAAGCTCTTTAATATCAGCTTGTTCCAATTGTTGATAAAAATTGGTGCACAGATCGGGATAAAGGTCCATCAATGCCCTGTCGAGCCCAATTTCAAGCAGGAGGTGGTTCAGGAACCATTTGCGCGGCCAGGCAGCCTGTTTGTCAAGCAACCCGCTGATATGGCTTTCGCAGGCCCTGAAGAATTCCGACTGGTGAAATATCCTGTCGCCTTCAATATGATCCCTGCTGCCTTTCCCAAGGGATTCGTGGATGGGGTTGTCATATTGCTCATTGGGACGCAAATGTGTTTTGCAGATATTCCTGACCAGGTCAGGTAATACAAGTCCGACATTGTAATATGGGTCTTCCGACTTGTAGAAATGATAATGGGACAGGAAATTCATGACAGGCAAATGTAAGAATTTACAATGTACAAATTACAAGTTACAATTTGGGACAGTTGGTGAAGAGCACAAAACTGCAACTCAAAGTGCTTTGGTAAGTTTTCTGTCCCTGCAACGGAACTTGTACATCGTCTCCTCTCCCTCGTCCCTCGTACTTCGTCCTCGTACTTCTCGCCCATACTGTTTATTGAAACTTTTTAATTTATATTTGCCGACTTAATCGATATAGAACAGCAGTATTGTATGGCCCCTAAACAGAATTTTATAGAAGAGCTCCGCTGGCGCAACATGTTGCAGGACATCATGCCTGATACTGAGAAACTCCTGAATGAAAAAATGGTAAAAGGGTATATCGGTTTTGACCCTACCGCCGATTCACTGGGTGTGGGCAACATGGTTCAGATCATGACCCTGCTTCATTTCCAGAGGGCAGGACACCAGCCTATCGCTTTGGTTGGAGGTGCAACCGGCATGGTGGGTGACCCGAGTGGAAAAAGTGCTGAAAGAAATCTGCTGGACGAGGAATTGTTGAACCATAACCTGGCCTGCCAAAAGGCACAACTTGAAAAATTCCTTGACTTTGACTGTGGCGAGAACAGCGCTTCGATAGTCAATAACTATGACTGGTTTAAGAATTTCAGTTTCCTGGATTTTATCAGGGATGTTGGAAAGCACCTGACCGTGAACTATATGATGGCCAAAGACAGTGTCAAGAACAGGCTGGAGAGCGGAATGTCATTCACCGAATTCAGCTACCAGCTGGTGCAGGGATATGATTTTTATCATTTATGGAAAAACCATGGCGTCATGCTGCAGATGGGCGGTAGCGACCAGTGGGGAAATATTGTGACCGGAACGGAATTGATAAGGCGAATGGCAGGTGGTGAGGCTTATGCCTTGACTACGCCTTTGATTAAGAAAGCGGATGGCACCAAGTTTGGCAAATCAGAAGGAGGGAATATCTGGCTTGATCCGAAACGTACATCGCCCTACGCATTTTACCAGTTCTGGCTGCGCTCAACAGATGCCGATGTCGTGAATTATATACGCATTTTCAGCTTGAAGAACAGGGAGGAAATTGAGGCGATTCCAACAGCCATGTTGCAAAGGGAACTTGCCCGCGAAGTGACTATCAGAGTGCATGGAGAAGAAGCTTATAACAAGGCTTTCAGGGCATCTGAAATATTGTTTAATAAGGGAACGGCTGAAGAATTAGCAACAATAGATGAAGCAGACTTGTTAAGCGCGATGGAAGGGGTATTGCAGGCCCGTATATCAAAATCTGAAATCGAGGCAGGTATCCCCGTGATTGATTTCCTGAGTGATAAAATCAGGTTGTTGC
>JANWHK010000036.1 GCA_025450395.1 Bacteroidia bacterium | reverse complement strand
TTCAGCCAGATGTAGGCTTCAGCAATATTCAGGTAAGTCGCAGCAGCTATATCCGCGTTGATCCTTGCCTCTTTATTGGTTTTGTCGTAGTCTTTCACGCTGGTTTCCCATAGTGTGATCGCTGCCTTGAGGTTAACGGCCATTTCCACTTGTTTGCTTGGCATGTTGCAATACATAAAGGCTATTTTTGCTTTTTCAAAAGCTTCATGATATTCAGGATAGGTCATTTTTTTGTCTTTCACGTCAAAAAATGCACGCTCATCTTTCAGCATGTTAAAGCCATAAGTCAATTTTAAATAGGCGTTCAGGTTTTTGATGGCCTGGTTTTTGGCATCCGTTTCGCAACCCCTTAAAGCTGACAAGGAGTTATTATTGGTCAATGTTGTACCGGTCGCAGTGGTGTAGGTTAAAGCGGTGGTGTTATTCGGCACATCACCCTGGAATGACACTTCACCTTTATCATTTGTAACGGTCAGGACCATTTTCAATGGATAGTAGGAGATCTTGGTAGCAGTTTTATCCACCGTGTAATCAAGTTCAAAGAACATGACACTCACAGTTCCTTTAGAACCGGCAAGCTTTTGGTAACCGGGAATATTAATAGACCCTTTTACGCCTTCAACAGGGAATAGTGTTGGGATAAAGGAAGTGTTGGAGAACTTGCCTGAAGGTTTACCTTCTCCCAACAATACTTTTTTGCCCAGTTTTTCACCGAAGGACTTTTTTTCATAAGCTTCCTTGTCTTTAGCCGCTGCATCTTTATTGTCGGCGACTTCTGCAATAGCTGCTTCAGTTTTGCTGGCATAATCGTATTCAATAAGCACATCGAATTTTTTTTCCTTTGAAATAAGTTCAAGGGGTAACATTTCAACTTCGAAGTCAATCTTTGTTTTGTCTACTTTTTGAGCTGACAGGGTCGACACTGATAGCAGTGCGAAAATTGCGATAATTGTGTATTTCATTTTTTTTATTTTGACACTGCAAAGTTAAGATAAATATGTCGCTATAGCTAATTAGTTCGAACAATTGCTTGTATATCATTGATTGATAGAGTAATACAAGTTAACATAAGAAAATATCCAAAAAATTTGACGGGCGCAAATTTTAAGTTTTTCCATTTTATAAGACACTGAGGAAGTGTATACATAAGTAGACGAATAGGATAGAAACCTCATAAAATATCCGATTCCCTGAAATCGGGCCTGATTGTGCTAAATGTATCCTAAAACGTCATATTTTCCGGTTTACTATCCATATTCTGAAACCTAACGCCCTTGTTGCGTCTCCTGACCAACAAGCATCGTAGACCGATTACCCCAGAAGCAGAGTTGCATTGCACCACGCTTCGGGGCGAGCCGGCTCCCCACATCGTACATCGTATGTCGTACATCGTACATTCCTTCAAGGAACAGGATCATGCCCATGCCCACCACCCGGCCTGCATCGCAGTATCCTTTTAAAGGCCAGTCTGCCACCCTTGAACAGGCCGTATTTGCGAATCGCTTCTACACCGTATTGACTGCAGGTGGGGGTATAACGGCAAACAGGTGGAAATAATGGGGAAATGACATATTGGTATATCCTGATCAGAAACACGCCGATCTTAATCCCTATTGTTTTCATTTAATTTGGAGATTATTTTTGAGATGGATTTATCAATTAACTGAAAATCAGGAATTTCCTTGTTTGTATAAATAAAAGCCCCATAAATGTATTTATCCTTGAGGGCGGATAGGAAAATAGGTTTTTTAAGCCTGAAACACTCCCTGATCAGGCGTTTGATCCTGTTGCGGTCGACGGCTTTCTTGAATTTGCGCTTGGGAACGGAAAACAGGACCTGGATAGGCGATATATTCTTTACATTCGTGTTTTCCAGAAAGTTATAACTGAAAATCAGCGGAAATGCCTTGATGGAATGACTGGACTTGAATACCTGGTCTATCAACTTTACGTCGGTCAGGCTTTCCTGTTTGCGCAAGCTGAGTTTAGACCTCATGACAATCAATGAGGGTAAAAAGAATTGGAATTAACGTTTGTGACGTGGTTCGTCTGAAACGGTTAAGCGCTTACGGCCACGTTTTCTCCTGGCAGCTATTACCTTACGACCGTTTGCGGAGGCCATTCTTTCCCTGAAGCCGTGTTTGTTACGTCTTTTGCGTTGTGATGGCTGAAATGTGCGTTTCATGGCGTGTAAATTTTAAAAGGACTGCAAAGGTATGTTTATTTTTCATATTTGCAAATCTTGTTCTAAAATTTATTTAGAATTTGTGAAATTCCCCTTCTGGGAGTGGCAGGGGTGGGTCGGCCCAAGTGGATTCCAATATTCAGAATAACTTTAAATAGACATCTTAACCCAGCGATTTTATGACCTTTGGGAATAAAAGCCTCATAAATCCATATTTTGGCCTAAAGATTGTAGAAACTTTCTGTAGCCTTAATTAATTCATTATTATGGACTAAGAGGGCAAACCTTGGATAAATATTGGTGGGCAAGTGCAACCTTTTGGGTAACTTGCAGTCAAAATAGCAAATTCATGCAGCAATTGAGCGAATTAGAGGATGTCATAGCGCAATGTAAGGAAGAAAAGGCCTGGGCACAGGAAAAGCTTTTCAAACTTTTTGCCCCCAAGATGCTTGGGGTTTGCAGGCGTTATCTTATATCCATTGATGATGCACGGGATGCCATGCAGGATGGCTTTGTCAAGATATTCCTGAATATCCACAAATATGAGGGTAGAAGCAGTTTTAACACATGGATTACGCGTATTATGATGAATACGGCTATAGATATGGTGAAAAAGATCAATAAAGTGCAGTTTGTCAGGGACGATTATTATTTTAACGATGAGAACAGTCCGGTTGAAGATGACTTTGTTGAACCGGCCGGCCTGAACCAGCAACAATTGCTGAACCTGATTGATAAATTGCCTAACGGCTACAAGATCGTGTTCAACATGTTCGCTATTGAAGGGTTGGGACATAAGGATATAGGAAAGATATTGGGCATCAGTGAGGGAACAAGTAAATCACAGCTCAACAGGGCGAGAGCCTTTTTAAAGACGGAAATAAAGAAATTACAGGAAGCGATTTGAGAAAAGTATATTTTGTCAAAAACTAAAATACATATTGATAAATTATTTGCTGAAGGGTTGAAGAACTTTAGTCTGCTGGTCACCAACAAGGACCTGGAGGCTATTGATGATAAGTCATCCATCTATAAAGAACAGGAAACCCCGGGCACAGAAAGTGCGTTTGGTGGTTTTGAGATGGATATTGATGAAAACGACTGGTTGTCGACCAAGGCAAAACTTGAAAATGAAAAGGCAGTTTTAGCCCAGGATAATTTTATGTCCCGTGGGTTCAATGATTTTGCACTGGATCTAAAACCGGATGACTGGACCAAAACGTATCAGAAATTACAGGACGCTAAAAAACGCCGTGTGGCATATTGGTGGTTAAGCGCCGGTATGATTGCATTGGTTTTGGGCTTGTTCCTGATCAGCCGTCAATACACAGGCGATGCATTGCCAACTCCAGCAATTACTGAGAATAAACAAGCATTGGATGTTCCATCCGCCTTGGCGGAAACTCCTGTGGTGAAAGAAACTCCTGCTGCGCTTGATACAGATAAATCAGTTGATACAGAAAACGGTAATGTAAGATCCGGCAACACCGCAGATGCTTCAGGAACTGAAATGAAAAAGCAGGACCTGGTAAAATCAGGGAATACTTCCAATAATACTGCTACTAACAAAGAAACAGTCACTGGCAATAAAACTGCCCAGGTTTCAAAAGAACATGTTATGAATGTAAATACCTACCTGGTAAATAAAACGGTAGCAGAGCTTAAAGAAAAAGAAGAGGTGAAGTTTGCAGTTGAAAAAAATGCAGATATAACAGAAAATCCATTGACTGACGGCAGCGAAAAAGTAAGTGAAGTGCCGGTTGAAACAAGTGAAAAAGTGGCAAATGTGGAGGAAACTATTAAAGAACCGGTTGTTAATGTTGAACCAACAGATTCCAATAAGAATAAGAAACAGGATAAACCTAACCTGCCGATAAACAAGCTGCCTAAAACAAGGCTTTATGTCGGACTGGTCAACCAGTTGGGTTCTACATTCAGGCAATTGGACAGGCAGAACAATGCCAGGTACAATGAAATACGCAATGCAAGTGAAAAGCCATTCACACAATGGACCTATGGACTGGAATTTGGTGTGCAGAAAAGCAAAAGTCAATTCAGTGTAGGCGTGCAATCTACCACTCAAACCTGGATCAGCAGTTATAATTACTATAATTCATATTACAAAGATTCTATCCGTTATTACGTTTTGCCAGATACCAACCTGCTTCATACTTTTTATTTTAATCGCAGGGATACTTCTGTCAATGAAAACCATGTGGTAAAGATCAATAAGGTGCAGGTGCCATTTGAATTTACGCAGTTCTTTACCCTTAGCACTAAAATGAAATTCATGACAACCATAGGAGGAACTATAGGTTTTATAACCCGCTCAGAAGGTGGCAAGATACTGGTTCCGTCAAATACATCGAATATCTACTTAAAGGATTATTCAAGTCTGGGAAACATCGAAAGAAAAGTTTCCCTGGCCCCATCACTTAGTTTTGGTATACAATACCAAGTTACAAAACATTTTATGTTGCAGGGCTCAGCATTCGGCAACTACAGTATGAGCAACAGGTACAATAATGATTTCCCGGTAAAAGAGTATATATATACGATTGGAGGTTCTATAAAACTACTATATTTGATAAAATAAAAAGCACATGAAGGTAAAATTTACAATTTCGCTTGTTTTGGTATTGTTTGTGCAACAGGTGGCAAAATCTCAGGTCTGGTATCCTGAGGGTGTGTTCACGCACAATACACCATCATTGATCAAGGTGGACCACCAGGTTATCACGATATCGAAAGCAGGCTTTGATGTCACGGGCACGAAGTCCTTTTGGCAGGTCAGTATCAACAACGGTAAGATATGGGAGAGGTTGCCTTTACTGGTTTTGAGCAAGACCGCTGAAATAACGGATATGATACGTTGCCAGGGTTCCATTTATGTCAGTGGTAATTTTCTTTACGAAGAAGGTGGCACTACCAATGCCCTGGTGAAATTTGATCCCCTTGTCGGCAAATGGCAGGGACTGGCGAAGTTCCTTAAAGTTTCACAGCCTGCAAGCATTACGACATTGGATGTGCAGGATAACCAATTGATACTGGGTGGAAATTTTGTCAATATTGTAAATGTAAAAAACAATGTAAACGATACCATCTCTTACCTGTCCCGTTACCTGCCAAAAGTTGCTGAATTCGCACATTATTTTGATAACTGTAAACGATGCGATCCCGACGGCGCAATTATAGACATTGCTTCAAACGACAGCATTGTAGCCATCAGCGGAGCATATAGCAAGATAGCCAACCATAAGTCATATAGCCTGGTCAGGATTTTCAAGGGCACTGTATTTGATACCTTCACCACGGTTCCCAAAATGATGGAAAAGCTGGCCATTGACGGGCATACCATTTATGCGACAGCGGGACTCTTGAAAGACAAGCGCATGTTCATGATCACCAAGACCATTACGGATATTAATTATAATCTCGACTCCTCATTGTTTATCAACGAAATATTGATGCACGAAGGCAAGCTGGTCGCCAATGGTGGATTCTACCTGGCGGGCAGTGTTCCAAGGATGAGCATTGTCAAGCTTGATGGAAGCAAGTGGGTGGATATCTCCAACAATTACAGGAATGCACATTATATAGCCAGCGGGCGCTCAGCCTTGTTTGCAATAGGTAATCCGGAACTGCCTATCAGTGTATGGAACCCCAACAAATCGGTTGTAAGATTTTTCCCGGGCTTGTCACTTGTCAAAATAAAGATATTCCTTGATGTCGATAATGATTGTGTCATGGATAAAGAGGAAAAACCGGTGCCAAAACAATATATCGGTTTGAACAACCGGGGTGCTTTCACCAATGAAAATGGCATGGCCGAATTCCTGATGCCAAATATTATATCCAACACACAAAGCTTCGTGATAAAACCCCCCAGGAATTATATATCAAGTCTGTGCGCCCGTGATACCGTGACCAAAACCATTATCCCGGGAAGGTATTACGACAGTACACAATTCGCTTTAGTACGCTTACCCAATATCAACGATATCCGCGTGACAATATCTTCTCCCAAAGGCCAGCAGGTTATAAAGAACAAGCGGGTGACTTATAATATTGCAGTCGAAAATGTGGGTTCCAATACGATTTCAGGAAAAGTACGCCTGAAGAAAAATCCCAACTTCAGTACATTGTCTACAGATCCTCCGGCAAAAGCGATTGATGGTTCCACGTATGAATGGGGTTATACTTTGTTAGCAGGTCAAACGCAGATGAAGGTATATACAGGTTTGGCAGATGATTCGATATTCAATAATAATATGGAATTTCAAGCCATGGCTTCAGCTTCTATCTCCACAGGCAGTTCACAGTATACTGAGGATGATGTTGATTCTATTCCGCAGCTAGTCGAAGGAACTATCAACCCTTTCAGGAAGGATGTATATCCTACCCCTGCCCCGGGCGATTCCATTACTTACCTGAACATTGATGACAGGGAACTCAGGTACCAGATATCCTTCAATAATTTCAGTAATGATACTGTGTATTACGCCGTAGTAATAGATACACTCGACCTGAACCTGGATATGTCATATATACAGGAAACAGGCAGCAATGAATTATATTATACAGAAGTACAGTCAGATCCCAATAACCAATACAAGGGTATACTGATATGGCATTTCCCCAATATCAAACTGACGCCTAACCCGACCATGAATTTCGAGATATTGTCAAGTGGTTCATATATCGGTTTTAAAGTGGTAACCAAGCCACTTACGAATGGAATCAAGATCAAGAATGTAGCTTCGGTGTTTTACGACAATGAATATGCGGGAACTACCAATGCAGTGTATTGTACTGTAGCTATAAATGGTATTGATGAGTTTAACAATGAAGATGATAAATTCAAGATTTATCCGAATCCATTTAATCGCGAGGTCACATTAGGTTATGATTTCAAGGAAGGTGATGTCATCAGTGTATACAATACAAACGGACAGGTAGTCTACCATTGCAATGTCAATGAAACCACAAGCAATAAATCAATAGACCTCGACAGCCTGGGTTCAGGAATCTATGTCGTGCAGGTCTTTTCACATGGCCAACTTATTCAACGAAAGATGTTGAAGCTATGATACACACAATTAAAGAAAAAGCGGAGTGCACTCCGCTTTTTCTTTTTCTATAATTTATTAAGTTAATGAATTGGATAGTTAACCATGACAATTCCTCCAGACCATATGTCCCTTAGTCAATGATAACTTTCTTCACCAGGTCCTGGCCATTTTGACTGAAAAAGATAAAGTAAAGACCTTTGCTGAACTCTGTAAGGTCAATTTCTGTTGAAATCCCAGAAGAAAGATCCGGCATTGTGAAAATAGTTTCGCCGAAAATATTTTGTATACTTACCCTTTCAATATTCCCTGTTCCGGTTAAGATAAACTTGCCAGGATTTGGGTTGGGGTAGATCGCAAGATTCATGCTGCCACCTGATAATTCCTGTATGCCTGTCGTCATTTCACTTATAGGGCGTTTCCATATATCTTCCCACATGGAACCAGTGCTGGCAAAAATATCTGTTCCTATAACTGCCATGGCAATTACATTCTTGTAGACAGGACCAAAACCGTCATTGTTGGCCTTCCAGGTGGCTCCATTGTTTGAAGAAACAAATAGGCCTTCACCCGTTCCTGCAAAGATTTTTCCTCCACTTACCATCAATGATGAGATACTCTGGTTAAGATTAACATAAGTCCAGTTTGAACCATCATCCGTAGACATATAAAAGTTAAACCCGCCTCCTGCAAACAGGGTGGAACCACTAACCGCCAACTCACCGATACTTTTATTGCTCATTCCCGTGATGACCTTGGTCCATGAAGCGCCATTGTCACCAGACTTGAATACGCCAGACACGGTCCCGGCAAAAATGTTGCTTCCCTTGGATACAATAGCTGCAATTGCCGATGTGGTATCCAAGCCGTTATTTACAGCAGTCCAGCTAACGCCCTCATCCATGGAAAGAAATATCCCTTTTTTTGTTCCGGCAAAAAGTTTTGTTCCGATCAATAATAACGAATAGACTTCTTTATCCCTCAATCCGGTATTCCTTGCGGTCCAGCTGCCACCATCGTTCGAAGACACGTATACACCATCGGATGTTCCTGCAATAAGATTGGTGCCATTGACCTGCAGACCTCTAACATAAAGAAGTTCAATGCCTGTGTTGGCAGGATTCCAGGTGCTGCCATTGTCGGTGGATTTATATACTCCGCTGGCAAACAATCCGGTAAAGTAAGTGCTGCCAATTGCCGCAAAGCAATATGCCTCTTTATCAGGAGCGGTTGTCTTAACCCAGGCTGCATTTAAAAGATTGGAGATAAATCCAATAGTCATCAATAGAAATAGTTTTTTCATATAAGTGCAAATGTACTGGTATTATGTTGGTAAGCAGCAATCTTAAATCCCGGAGTACACCAATAGTAAACATCCGGCAGAGTCAGCCTATGACTAACACACTTCAGGTCAAGAGATAAGAATGATGAATGGTCAGAACATAAAAAAGGCTGAATATTTACATTCAGCCTCTTCTTTATGTTATAATTTATTAATTATTCAGAATTACACTTTCTAATTAATGTTCTTGTGATTAAGTATATAAATTACGGAGTAAGTATCCGGAATTAACCTGTTATAAGCTTTGCAAGGCTGGAATTTGGGGAAATCGTCAATAGCGGAATTTACATTCTTTTTAATATCCCAAGGGTCCTCATATTCATCAAAATCATCCTCTCCGGCTGGCAATACGAAGCGATCCTCTTCAGTATTTCCTGCTGAAGTCCATTTGCGGTCAACAACATTACCTTCGGCATCCAGTGTCACAACGCAATAGGCTACAAAATAGATCTTGTCCTTTTTGGCACCAGTCAAATCCACTTTTTTCTGGATCTGTTTCCTGATAATATCGTATTTGGCATCGCTTCCACCTGTAAATTCAGCATCCTTAACGAGGTCTTCCTCATATACTTTTTTGCTCAGCTTCACGCCTTCCTCATCAAAGTAAGTAGCCTTGATAAATTTGCCTTTCTTGTATTCCACTTCACATGATTTTTTGCCATTGCTATGGTAAAATGTCCATAAGCCGTGTTTTTTGTTATCAGAGTAGTCACCTTTAAAAGACAAATTGCCATTTTCCCAATAATGTTCATAGTTACCTTCAAGACTGTCTTTCAGGTATTTTCCTTTTGTTTTTACTTTATTGCCTTTGTAATAATTGGTAAATTCGCCGTCCAGTTTTCCTTTTGAAAAATTGGCATCTTCAAGTTTGTCACCGTTATCATAAAAAAACACGGATACTCCATGCTTTTCATCATCAAGGTAAGTAGGCTTGGTTTTCAGCTGGCCGTTCCTGTGAAAAAATGACCATTCACCCTGAAGGTCTCCTTTTTCATAATTTCCTTCCGAGCGTTTCTCACCATCAAAATACCAGGCAGTCCATAAGCCGTCACGTTTTCCATTTTTGTATTCACCTTCGTGCTTTTTTTTGCCGTTCGACCAATAAACAGTAAATAAACCTTCCCTGGTCTCGTTTTCCATCTTTTTTGACCTATACCTGCCTTCCATTTGTATCTGGTTATTGCGGCTAAAATAATCCTTCACAAGGAACAGGCTGCCCTCTTCAGTAATTATCCTGTAATAGTATGCCTTGTCTTCCTTGGTTTTGTTCCAGTTCAGATCGAAGAAAGCTTTCTTTTGTGCAAATACCCCAACTGTCGTATTCAATAACAACAGCAGAAGTAAAGTTTTTTGAATGAGTGTTTTCATTTTCCGGGGATAATTAAAATTGTTTTTACAAATCAACGGTATTTTTTCAGATTAAAAAAACCTTTTAAAAAAAATTTTGAATTTTATCAGCCAATAAATCAAACCGTTGTCAGGCGTAGGAAGCTTGCCAATCCATGGTTTGCCCATTTTTAAGATATGTTTATAAAAGTAGCCCGGGGTTATTTTCCACTTCTCTATAAAGGTTTTTCTACCATCATTTTTTTTGACTTTTTCAGTCGATTTACTCATAAAATGATAGACCTTGCTTTGTCCTAATCCTTTAAAATAACGCACCCCTTCCTGCCATAATTTCATGGCGAAATCAGGGTCGCTGTACATGCCGGGACTAAACTCTTCGCTATAACCTCCCACCTTGTCCCACAATGATTTCGGGACTACATTCGGCGGCCAGCTTGCACCATTCCAGTCGTGCATCGTGAAATCCCTGTATTTGCCTATCAGGTCTTTTTCCCTGAAATTTTGAAGATCACCGAAATCATGTCCCTGTAAAATATTAAGGTCCTTGCCCTCCCTGGGCTCAATCATGGTCGATGAAATGAAAAAATCCTGTGGCCCTATATCTTCAATGTCTTTTGCCAGGAAATAATCCCATCCCGGAAGTGCAAACATATCATCATTGAAATAACAGATATACTTTGTTTTTGCAAGTGCCGATGCCTGGTTCAGGGCTTTGCAGACACCAATGTTCTCTTCGCTGTGCGTGAACTCCATCCCTTTTTCCTTTACCCATTCAAGGGTTCCGTCCCTGCCGTCATTTACATGCACTACAACCTGGTGACGGAAGGTGGAGTGTTTCGTAATGCTCTCAATACACGCCTTCAGGTAAGGCAGGTTATTCCAGGTCGGGATAAGGATGGTAAACATGGGTTTGCAAAAATAGGAAATCAGCCATAAAAGCCATCAGTTATTTAATCTGTTTTCATTTTTTCAGTATAATAGCATAGTTTTGCACTTAAATTTCTTTAAGAAGATGGCAGAAAATATTTTAGTTATTGGCGCGTGTGGCCAGTTAGGTACAGAACTGGTAGAAGAATTGAGGAAAATGTATGGCAATGACCAGGTGATCGCTTCAGATATTTTTAAAGGCGATGATGTAGTGTTCAGGTCCGGACCATTTGAAATTCTTGATATTTTGGATAAAAAAAGGCTGGGAGAGGTTCTGTACAAATACAAGCCAACCCAGGTATATCATTTGGCGGCTTTATTGAGTGCCACGGCTGAGCTTAAACCAAAACTGGGCTGGACACTGAATATGGACGGTTTGTTCAATGTGCTTGATGCAGCTGTAGAGTTCAGGATAGATAAGATTTACTGGCCAAGTTCCATCGCTGTGTTCGGTCCGGGAACTCCAGCGAATAATACCCCGCAGAATTGCGTGATGGATCCCAACACGATCTATGGCATCAGTAAACTGGCGGGTGAAAGATATTGTGAATATTATTTCAGGAAACACGGCGTGGATGTCAGAAGCCTGCGTTACCCCGGCCTTATCGGGTACAAAAGCGATCCGGGCGGTGGCACGACGGATTATGCGGTAAGTATCTATCACGATGCGCTTACAACAGCTTTACATCATTGTTTTTTGAAAGCGGATACAGAACTTCCGATGTTGTATATGCCCGATGCATTAAAGGCAACCCTGGATATCATGCATGCACCGGCAGAAAAGATAAAGATACGCAGCAGTTATAACCTTGCCGGCATGAGTTTTTCACCAAAGGAAATCACCGCAGCGATTCAAAAATATATCCCGGCTTTTGATACCTTGTATATGCCTGACAGCAGGCAGGAGATTGCGGATAGCTGGCCTAACAGTATAGATGATTCTGAAGCCAGGAAAGACTGGGGATGGAAACCGGGTTATGACCTGGATTCCATGACCAGGGATATGTTGAAAAACCTCGCACCGCGTTATGGACTTGCATTAAGCCTGTAAAACTAAAAAAATCAAATTGAACGAAAAAAAACCATTGATATTAATATCAAACGATGATGGCATTACGGCTCCCGGGTTGCGCGTGCTGGTGGAAGAAATGATGAAATTGGGAGAAGTGATAGTGGTAGCCCCTGATAGCCCGCAGAGCGCGATGGGACATGCAATTACGGTATCAAAACCATTGCGCCTGAAAGCCAATCACATTTTTGAAGGTGTCATGGCTTTTGAATGCAGCGGAACTCCCGCAGATTGCGTGAAGCTGGCACTGGACAAGGTATGTCCGCGCAGGCCTGATATCATGGTATCGGGAATCAATCACGGTCCCAATTACAGCATCAATGTAATTTACAGCGGCACCATGAGTGCGGCCGTGGAGGCAGGAGTGGACGGCGTGCAGGCCATCGGGTTTTCATTGAATGACTACAGCAGCGGCGCGAATTTTGAGTTTTGCCGCCCATTTGTCAAGCGCATAGCTGAAACCATACTTGCCAATCCATTGCCCTATGGCACCTTGCTGAATGTCAATATGCCATGTACCGAACATATAAAAGGCATCAGGATATGCAGGCAGGCCAGCGCAAAATACGCCGAAAATTTTGACGAGCGGACAGATCCTTCCGGAAGAACATATTACTGGATGACCGGCAAGTTCATCAATATGGATGCAGGTGATAATGAAACGGACCTATGGGCCATCGAAAATGAATATGTCAGTGTAGTGCCTACAAAATTTGACCTGACTTCCAACGGTGTCATACAACATTTAAAACACTTATTGCCGTCATGAGCATGCGCCAACAGATGTTGATAGGGATACTTATCGGACTGTTCTCGGCATTCCTGTTTTCTTTGCTTGTTTTTATCGGGACCAATCCCGGTTTTACCTTTGCAGATTATTTTAACATCTACGTCAACGGCAAGCTGCTAGCTCCTATATTGAGCATAGCCCTGGTTGGGAATTTAGGGCTTTTCTTTTTATTCCTGAAATTCGACAGGGATATGATCAGCAAGGGCATACTGGCATCCACGATGATAGTTGGGGTGCTTATATTTATTTTAAAATTCATGTAAAGGAAGTGTAAGTCATGAACTTAAAAATCCGTTTGTTTTTCCTGTTGTGTTGCTCTTTTTCATCTGCAATTGCGCAAGAAGGAAAATGGTCTTTGGGATTAGGCTTCTCTCCGGATTTTTGTTTCAGGACCTTGCGTGTGAATTCACAAAATTCAGTAACATCGCGTTTCCTGCAGACAAGGAATGGCAGGGAAAGGATCAAGTTGGGATATACCACAGGCATTCGTGTTATGTATGAGTATAGTCCTGTCATTCATCTTGAAACAGGCCTCTTATATTCCATCAAGGGGTATGCAAGTCAGTATGAGGCGATATTCGGAGATCAGATAGATTCAACGAATACTGGTTTTGTGGGTACCAGCATGGTTCATAATCTCACTCATTTTAAATACCTGGATATTCCATTTAAGGTGAATATGGTTTTGACAAGGTCTGAAAAGAAGAGCTTGCATTTTACGAGTGGCTTTAACGTGAATGTATTCCTTGAACAGAAAAACGTGACGTACGTCACCAGGGATCCCCAGCCGGATGAAAAATATCTGTCTTATGGGGGAAATTCCAATAAAAGGATCAATATCTCAACTTTCGTAGGCATTGGCCTGGATATAAAGATCAGTGAAAAGCTACATGCCAGCCTTGAACCGATTTTCAGGTTTGGAATTCTTCCTGCTTACAATGGCGACCCGATACGTACCCATCTCTGGACTTCGGG
>JANWHK010000035.1 GCA_025450395.1 Bacteroidia bacterium | reverse complement strand
TGAAAAACTGCGGTTGGCAGGCAGGAACACCAGAAGCAAGCTGATAAGGCTGATGAAATAATAATGGTTGAGGTAGGTGGATTTATCCATGAGCTCAATATATGTAAAACTCAGGAACAGGATAACACTGGCCAGTCTATAGAAAAGGCCAAGCGCCACCATTAAAGCGGACAAGGCGCATACCATGAAAACAAGGTATGTATACTGTCCGGGAGGGGTAACGAACTCAAACCCATAAAACGGGAAATGGTGAGCAGGGTTTATATAAAGTGATTTAATCCAGCCATTGCTCCAGAACCTGACCATGCTGAAGAACAGCATCAGTCCAAAGCAAATCCGGAAGAATGCCAGTGGCGCTATTGAAGTTTTTTTATCAAAATATCCCTCAATCGCCATCATTGTCTGTATAGGTAATTGTAATACTCATTGCTGAAGTCATATCAACTTTCAGCATTCTCACAGCCGTTTGCATTTGATTGAAAACTTCTTTCATGGCCAGGTTGTCGCTGATTATTTGCTGATAAAAATCCGGCATCAGCAAATTCATTCTGGATTCCACCACATTGAACTGTTCGTTTACAAGAAACGTGAGCGGTTTACCTGAGGTTAGATCTTTTGCACCAAGGGCATCCAGGTAGGTCTTCAGCGAAGGGCCTTCTTTCCCTGAATTGAATGATTTTCCATTGAAGAAATCAACATAAGCCTGATGTGCAGATTTTGCCAGGGAAAGGGAAAGGTCTTTCTTGTAATAGGCTTCTACTTTTTCGGGAGCTACAACACCGCTCAGCATGACACCGGACGGGATACCTATCTTGCCGGAACGGATAAAACGCTCGTAGTGCAAAACAAGACCATTGACCATTAATGAAGTAGAGGAATTGAGGTCCAGGCCGGTCTTTGTAACAAAGGTACCTTTGTATTGTCCGTTCCATTCCGACATGACCAGCCCAAGCAGGGAACCCATCCTGTCTGTTATGCGTTTGATATAAGCAGTCCGGTTGACGCCTTCTACAGGATCCGTATAATAAGCAACAATGGATGCGTCGCTTGAAGCTACTCCGTTGATCAGGTAATCCAGGGCAGGAAAGCCTTGTTGCGGATAGGATGCAGGAACTTCCAAATTGGGCCCGGTATTGGAGAAATTGGCGATGATACCCGTGACATCTGCCGGATAGATATTGCAAAAATTGCGCAGCGTATGTGTTTCGGCAGGACCGAAGTCAAACAGCTCCACAGTTTGCCACTGTATGTAAGCATTTGCCCATGCGTTCCTGAAAGAGGCCAAAGAAGCTTCTGTAGGATTTGAAACAAAACTTGCTGCATTGCTTTGCATGAAATCTAAACTGATTTTGAAACTGGCATAAGCGGGAATGATGATACTGTCTGCATAGTGAGCCAGCATTTGTTCGCGGTCTTTCCCATTTTCAGGTGTTTTTTCCTTATCCTTGCCTTCCTTGCAGGCGCCCATCAGGATGATAACACCCAGGAATCCAATAAAAATGCTGTTTCTCATAGTTTAAAAAAGTGAATGGATGAGACTTTTCATCCATTCTTTATTATGGTTTGGTAATTACAAGTTAAATTTAGTACTTATTGCAGTAACGGCATCATTGATCTTTCCGGATGTAAGATCCCAATAACCGTCTGTTGAGTTGACCAGGTCATTCAGGAGGCCATCGGAGAATGAAGCACTTGCACCATTCAGTTTGCAATAGCGAAGTGAATAAATAAATCCGAGACCTTCTCCCATTGCATGGATCCGGGCTGCATCGGTGCTGCCAGATTTCCATTTGTTAAGGTAACCGACCGCTGCAGAAGCGATAGCCTTTTCCATTGCAGTCCTGATAAATGCTGCCTGGGATTTTGCTTCTGCAATATCATTATTGGCAATTGCGGCCCTGCCTTTCAAAAAAGCCGGGTAAATTTTTGCATATTCGCCTTTATTGTATTCCCATATATAAGAGCCGAGGAAAGACTCAGGTGTTCCCCTGACAGCATCTGTGGAACCAAGCAGGTATACCGGGTTTAAAGTCAGGAATCCATAAGCCTCATCCCAGTTCTGCTCAAGCTGGGTATATTTCTTGCCTGCAACAATGGTCTGGTTATCTGCATCCAGGCCTGTGTTCAGCAGCACATTTCCCATATAGTCAAGCTGTAGGGCACCTATCAATGATTTCTGGATGATCTGGGCTACTTCGATGCCTTTTGCATCGGCAAGGTAAGTACCTATTTTACCTGGTTTTCCTTTTTTTGCAGTATCAGCAAAGAATGCACTTAGCCTGGCCATCTCGCCAAACAGGCCTTCTATCCTTTTGCGGGCCGTTTCGGCTTCAGAAGGCATGGAAGATGCGACGAGGTCGCGCAACTGAAGCCCTGAAGCGTTCAAACCAGCACCTGTGATTTTTAATGAAGGAATATCTGTAAAAGGACTGCCTGTGTTTGAGAACAGGTTTTTCATCAGAATGGAATCCAGGGTTTTGGAATCCCTTACGGCTGCTCCGAGATAGTAGTTCAGGGCCTGGAACATCCTGTAGCGGGTGTTTCCATTGCTCAGGTCAACCACAGTGTCTCCGGCATTGTCCAGGAACAGGTTCTTGTAAGGTGTGGTTGGCGTCAGGCTGTTGTAGTCGATACTTTTGCGGATGCCACTGGTAGTAGTAGGTTTAACAGTGGGATCCTTTCTACATGAAGAAGTTGCGACTAATATAATAATGGCTAAAGGGGCTGTGATGGTTTTTATAATAGCTCTCATTTGACTTATTTGAATTCGGGTGCAAACATATCCCTTATTTATAATTATTCCAAATAACATCCGTTTTTATTTAGAATTATTTTAAATAATGTCAAAAATATATTGAGAATGTGTACAATACCTTAAGGAAATGTTAAGAAAATGAAGCACCCGTCATTGCGAGTTCCTGCCGCTTCGGGCGGGACGAAGCAATCTCTCCAAATTTCGGAGAATGCATTCATTTTCAAACAGGTTCATTAAGGACAATTTTCGAACTAATCAGATCAACACAATCACCAACTATGATACAATCATTGGCTTCACGGGCACTGATCCTCGCTCCATTATCATATTCCTTTACCAATTGATCCAAACGTTTGCGCAACAATAAATATTCTTCAAAGCCATACCTGAGCTCTGTTTTGAGTTCAAACCCACTTTGCAAATCTTCCGGTTTGCTGTCAAAATCACCTGATATATGTAAAACAATGCGTTTGATCCTTGTTGCAATCCGGTTTCCCGTATCGTCAATTACAGAATTGGCAATCAGGAAATTCCCGATTTTCATATTGCCTATCTTGATCTCATATTTTTGAAGCTTCTTGTGAAGCTTTTTATAACTGGTTTCCGGAATTTGAATCGTGTATTTACCCATAATTATGTTTCTTATTGTCCGTTAATTTATATCATGAAATAAGACGAAGGATCTTATCAAGCTTAATGACTGTTAATGGTTTTTGGATGAACCCTTTAATGGATGGGTAGGTGAAAGATTTTTCCCTGTCTGACAGATTGATGGAAGATGTAAAAACGAATAAGGGAATTGGTTTTTCCAGGGGCAGCTTTTCAAATTCATCCAGGAATTCCCATCCATTCATTCCCGGCATATTAATGTCAATAAGCATGACATCCGGAAGTTCTTCTCTATTTTTAATGATCAATTTAAGCCGGTCCAGGGCGTCCTGACCGCTCATAAAGATTTCGCTATTATCGCAAAACTGTGCATCCCTGATAATTTTATTTGTAAGGTAAATAATAATTTCATCATCATCCAGGATATAAACTGTCTTGACTTTATCAATCCGCTTATTTTCTTCTGACATTGTTAATTGCTCGTTTTGCATTCCGGTATATATGTTTTTATTATGTAATTGAATTTCAATTCACTAACAAATTCAAATAATCTGCAAGCTCCTTGAATATCCTGTTCAATTTCAGGATACAAATTTGGTTAAAATTATATCAGGGCTAATTAGTATGAATTGTGAAATTCTTGTAGCGGTTTGTACTACAAAACAAGATTAAACCAGGTTGTTGTCAATCGCGTAGCGCGTAAGTTCGGCATTATTGTTCAGCCTGAGTTTTTCAAGAACACGTGTGCGGTAAGTACTGATGGTATTCACGCTCAGGGATATTTCCTCAGCAATTTCTGACACCGTTTTGCCGGAAGCAATGCATTGGAGCACCTGCATCTCCCTGTCAGACAGGAGCTCGTGCGCAGGTTTATCACTGCTTTCCCCCAATGTATCCGCTAATTTTTCAGCGATTGAGGAAGTAATATATTTCCTTCCGGATATTACCCTGTGTACAGCCGCCAATAAATCCTTGGTAGCGCTTTGTTTATTAAGGAAACCTGAGGCTCCGGCTTTCAAGACCCTGATGGCATATTGTTCTTCAGGATGCATACTCAGCATCAATACCGGAGCTTTAATTCCATCCGTCCTGATTTGTTTCAGGATCTCAATACCATTTCGTCCCGGCATGGAAATATCAAGCAGTATGACATCCCATATTTGTTCTCTTAATTCCCTCATCACTTCATTGCTGTTGGCAACTTCTATGATCTGTGCTGCAGGAAATTCCTCATGTAATAATTGTACAAGGCCCTTCCTTACAATGGCATGGTCATCTGCTATTAATATTTTCATAATTTAGTTTTATCATTGTTCACTACAGGCACTTTCAGGGTAATAACCGTGCCTTTCAACTTTTCGCTGGCTATACTGAGTTCACCCTGGAATAACAAGGCCCTTTCCTTCATTCCGGTCAATCCCAGCGAGTTTTTATTTTCTGCCTCTTGCAGTTCAAAACCACAGCCATTGTCTTTTACAGATAGTATGACATAAGCATCCCTTTCTTCAAGAGTCGTGTCAACTTCAGTAGCATTTGCATGCCGCATAATGTTCGTAAGCGCTTCCTGGTACACCCTAAAAATATTTGTCGAAATCTCCCTTTCCGGATTAAAATCGCTCATGTCCGTATGGAACCGGGTCTTGATCCCGCTGCGTTTTTCAAATTCCTGTCCCTGCCATTCAAGTGCTGCCATCAGGCCAAGGTCGTCGAGAATACCCGGGCGCAATTCTGAAGCAATACGCCTTACCGTTTTGATGGTTTCATCGATCATCGAGATCATGCCGGATATTTTTTCATGCATAAGCCGGTCTTCGAAAGACATTTTCTTTTCAATCCAGTAAGCATCCATTTTCAAACCGGTAAGCTGTTGTCCAAGTTCATCATGAATTTCCCTTGCAATACGCGTTCTCTCATCCTCCTGGATGCGTTCCATATGAGCGGTGAGTTTTTGTATCTCTTTGGTCCTTGCCCGCAATTCATTTTCAGCAGCAAGACGGTCTGTAATATCAATACCCATGCCTAACAAATAATCAACGCCATTAAAATTCGCTTTTTTCGCGCTTAAATAATATGGTATTTTTCTCTTGTCTTTTGTATAGAAATTTGCCGTCGCTTCCGCGCTGCCAAATTCATACACAGCATTGATTTTTTCTGCTATGTATGCTTTATCATCAGGATCTACAAAATCGAGCGCGGACATCTTCCCGGTTTCTTCTGTACTATAACCGGAAACTATTTCATGGTTCTTATTCCATCTCAGGATATTCCCATTACTGTTAAAAAGGAAGAAGACCCCGGGCAAACTGTTGATGATGGATTCTGAAAGTTTTTTCTCCTCAGCCATTTGTTCTTCGGCCATTACCCGCTCTGTTACTTCATAGTAGTTGTAAACGATAGCTCTGACATTCTCATCGTTCAGCAAATTCGAATAAGTGCCTTCCAGCCATATATAGTGCCCATTTTTGTGCTTAAACCTATGGTTCATTTTTAATACCGCCCAGGGTGAACGAACTAATTGCGCAAACCTTTTGGAATCATTTTCCCGGTCATCCGGATGAATCAGGTCTACACCATCCAATTCATGCATTTCCCTGAGTGAATAACCGCTTATGCGTTCCGTTGAAGGACTTTGGTATAACACTTTGCCCATCTGATCAATTAACACAATGGCGTCAGCACTTTTTTCAATAAGCGAACGGAAGTATTTTTCGCTGGCGGCCAGTTGCATGGTTTTTTCTTCAACCAGGCCTCTTAATTTTTCTGGTTGCTTTGCCATTTGCCAGGCAAATAACCCGGATGTGCCAGAAAACAAGAGGCCAAAAAGAGACAAGAAAATAATATTAAAAAGGTTATTATTGCTTTTCGGGATGACATATAAATTCCATTCCCCATCAGGTACCTGGATGGACGCAATTCCTCCCTTTGTGTAAGATAAAGCATAGTGAGGTAAAAAAAATTCCTCCTTTAATGTGCTTGGATTGACTTTTGACAACTGGTAAAAATAATCACCGTTCTGGGCCGTATCAATACCTGCAGATTTCAAGAGGGTTGCTAATTTGACAATTACAACCGAAAATCCCCAAAACTTCTGATCTTTAAAGATTGGAAGCCTTCCGACGATGGCTATTCCACCTTGTTTTAATTCGAATGGACCTGCGAAATACAATCCCTTTTTTTCTATGGCCCTGAATGCTTCAAGGTTCCTTAACGAATCGCGAAGTATATCATATCCTATCACCCCCTCATTCCCTTTCAGGGGATAAACATGCGTTATAACGCCCTGTTTTGTTAATTCAACGGCATCTATGAACTTATTGGCTTCCAGAATGTCTTTTGCCACCTTGTTAAAATCCCTTGGAACACCATACTCCTCAACGAGGAAAGCAAGGGTTTTAGTAGCAGAGAGACTGTAACTTAAAGTGGTCTTTAGGCGGTCTTTCACCAGGTTTATTTCGCGCAGCACCTCATTTTCTTTCGCTTCTTTTTGAATCAGATAACTTTGATAAGAAAGGTACTGTGTTAAAATTGTCGCCAGGATAAACACGACAATGCCGGTTAAAACAGGTCGTTTAGAACTTGGTATGGCAACAATAGAATTCATATTGTTTAAGTCAAGGTCCTTTTTTCAGGTTGAATGAAAGTAAATGTGCAATATATGTTTTTTTTATAGAAACATACGTTTTTCTCCAGGAATCCTTTCAGTTACCGGATAAGTTTGAAAATACAATAACATGGCTCAAAGCGGAAAACTCAAGACAATCCTTGTACCTGTATTTGATGAGCTTTCCACAGTATATGATGCCTTAAGAAGTGACAGGCAATCATTGATAATAAACCATCCGATACCTGTCCCATTCTCATTGTTAAATCTTTTCATACTGGGGTTGGAGGCATAATCATTTATACGGTTTACTTGTGATTCAGCCATTCCTGAACCTGTATCTGTAAATATTATTTTGACATCATGCCGGGATTTTACAGCTTCTATTGTAATGCTTCCGTTTGAGGTATGTTTTATCGCATTGTCAACAATATTATAAAAGACAATATTCAGCAGTTGTTTATCCGAATATAACTCAATATTTTCCTGCATTCTCACCTCAAGCTTTATATCCCTGGCTTCAGCCATCGGCCTGAACAACTGCATTTTCAACGGCACAAAATCATTGAGGGAGATCAGCTCCTTCTGTATCCTGTATTGTTCATCCTGCGTTTTAACCCATGTCGCCAAATCGACCGAATGCAATAACAGGCTTTTGGAAGTAGTGTCTATTGCTTTAATATTCTTCTCGTCAACCACCGTTGCATCCTTTGTCATTCTGTCAGTCAGGACGGTAATAAACTTAAGTGGCCCTACAATATTGTGCGAGAAAATAGACATCACCTTGTCCTTTATTGAAATCGAAAGATCCAGTACTTCCTGCTTCTTTTCCAGCAGTTGGAGGCTGTCGCCTATTTTTTGATTCTTGAGGATCAACTCGTTTGTCCTTTCCCTTATCTGATTTTCAAGCTGCATGTTCAGGCGCTTAATTCTTTTGTGCTTGTAATTTGAATATAAGACAACAATACCTATAAATGCGATGACGCATAAAACATAAAACCACCATTCCTGGTAAAATCTCAAAGGAACATCAATGAAAATGTCCTTTTTAACCAGGTGGTTGATCTGCAACTGGTTCACCACCTGTATCTCGAGTATATGACTTCCTCCGGGCAAATTGCTGTATGTAATCGAATAAGGTGCATTCAATATGTTCCAGTCCTTATCCAAACCCGGCAACCTGTACCGGATATGGATATTTTTCTGATCCCCCCAATACACGATGGACAAATTGATAGTCAGTCTTGAAATATGTCTGTCAAATACCAGGGGCTTTTCCGGATCGAGGTGTTCATTATCCGCTATCACCTCTTCAATAAGAATATCCGAATTCAGTGTCGGGTCGGGAATATGATCAGGGTTGATCCAGACAAGTCCTGAAATGGTTGGCAGGGAATAAAAACCACTACTCATTTTTACAATTCCCGGGTAG
>JANWHK010000034.1 GCA_025450395.1 Bacteroidia bacterium | reverse complement strand
TGAGTTTCTTGAACTTCACCAGGGCGAAATCCGGTTCAATACCTGTAGTGTCGCAATCCATTACCAGGCCGATAGTGCCGGTAGGGGCAATAACGGTTGACTGGGCATTCCTGAAACCGAACTTGTCACCCAGGGTCAGGGCTTTATCCCAGGCATTGCACGCTGCCCTCAATAAATCTTCAGGACAATATTGCGGATCGATACCTACTGCAGGAATACTCAGGCTTTCATAGGCCAGGGGAGTGTTATATGCTGCATAGCGGTGGTTGCGCATCACACGCATCATGTGTTTCTTGTTTTTGTCATACATCCTGAACGGACCTTTTGCAGCTGCCATTTCAGCACTGGTGGCATAAGACTGGCCGGTGAGTATGGAAGTCAGGGCACCACAGATGGCTGCAGCCTTAGGGCTGTCATAAGGAATACCGGATACCATCAGCAATGCGCCCAGATTGGCGTAACCAAGTCCCAATGTACGGTAATCGTAACTCAATTGGGCCACTTCCTTGCTTGGGAATTGCGCCATCAGTACAGATATTTCCAATACCACGGTCCACAGGCGGATCGCATATTCGTAAGATACAATATCAAACTCCAGCTTATCCGCATCAAAAAACTTCATCAGGTTCAATGATGCCAGGTTACATGCCGTATTGTCCAGGAACATATATTCCGAGCAAGGATTGGAAGCATTGATCCTTCCACCTTCAGGGCAAGTGTGCCATTCGTTGATGGTATCATCATACTGTACACCAGGATCAGCACAAGCCCATGCAGCATCACTTATGGCATCCCATACTTCAGCTGCAGGAATTGTTTTCATCACTTTGCCATCGCTTCTGCCGGTAAGTTCCCAGTTGCCATTTTGCTTTAATGCCTCAAAAAACTTGTTGGGAATACGCACCGAGTTATTTGAATTCTGTCCGGATACCGTCGCATATGCCTCACCTTCATAATCGCTTGCATAACCTGCAGCGATGAGGGCGGCTACTTTTTTCTCTTCATTCTTTTTCCAGTTGATGAAAGACATCACTTCAGGGTGGTCAAGGTCAAGGCAGACCATTTTAGCTGCCCTCCTGGTAGTTCCACCGGATTTGATGGCACCTGCAGCCCTGTCACCTATCTTAAGGAAAGACATGATACCTGAGGATGTGCCTCCGCCTGAAAGCAACTCACCACTGCCGCGCACTTTGGAGAAGTTCGTGCCTACACCGCTTCCGTATTTAAAGATACGCGCTTCACGCACCCAAAGGTCCATGATACCGCCTTCATTCACCAGGTCGTCATCAACAGATAATATAAAACATGCATGGGGTTGCGGTCTTTCGTATGCAGACGTTGAGCGCATCAGTTTTTCAGTTTCAGGATCCACGTAGTAATGTCCTTGTGGTTTGCCTGTTATACCATAAGCAGAATGTAAACCCGTATTGAACCATTGTGGTGAATTCGGCGCGGATTGCTGGGCAATGATGGAATAGGCCAATTCCTCATAGAATATTCTGGCATCTTCAGCAGAAGCAAAGTAGTTATATTTTTCACCCCACTGTTTCCAGCAGTCAGCCATACGGTGTGCAACCTGTTTTACACTTGTTTCGTTACCTAATGACCCATCAGCCTGGGGAACACCCGCTTTCCTGAAGTACTTCTGGGCAATGATATCCGTAGCGACCTGGCTCCATGCAGCAGGAACCTCTACGTTCTTCATTTCAAATACCACGTCACCATTGGGATTCTTGATCGCCGAGGTGCGGTATTCATATTCAAACTGATCAAAGGGGGAAATGCCTTCCTTTGTGTTTTGCCTGACGAACTTCAGGCCTTTTTTCATCTGGTCTACGTTTTGCTGCATATATTATCTGTTTTTAGTTGTTGTTGATGCGTTTTAAATAAAAATGACCTCAGTGCATTTTTTTTTGCAGAGAAGTCCTTCAAAACTAGTCTTATTCAAAGCACATTCTAAAATGGACTTTTCCACAGAAAAGGGAAAACCCTTTAAGGAACTTATTCATTCCGTGTTGAAAACAAAATTACTTCAATATTTACTTGACTTTCCAAAAATTAGTTTTACTTTTACCCTCATAAATTAAAGCGCTTCACAATTTTTATGTCTGAGTTTATAGAACAAATATACAAAATAAAAAGCAAAGAAAAAAAAGCACTTGCAGTACTTATTGACCCGGATCAGCCGACCGAGAGTGTAGCAAAAATTGCACAGCAATGCGAAATGCACCAGGTCGATTTTATCTTTGTAGGCGGAAGCATTGTCACAACTGGGGTTCTCTCACAAACCATAGCCGAAATCAAGCAGAATTGTCGCTGCAGTATCTATATTTTTCCGGGAAATGAGTTCATGATAGACGAACAGGCCGACGGCATATTATTCCTTTCCCTGTTAAGCGGGCGCAATCCTGAGTACCTGATAGGCAAACAGGTCGTAAGTGCACCTGTTTTAGCCGCTTCCAGCCTGGATGTAGTGCCCACGGCCTATTTACTGATAGACGGAGGCCGGGAAACCAGCGTGAGTTATATAAGCAATACCAAACCTATCCCTGCAGACAAGCCGGATATTGCGATGGCAACAGCCCTTGCTGGAAAACTGCTGGGTATGCAATGCATTTATATGGATGCAGGCAGCGGAGCCCTTCAATGTATCTCCACAAAGATGGTGAACAGGGTCAAACAGCAGGTTAAACTGCCCCTTATCATCGGTGGAGGGATTCGCAACGCTGAAACTGCACGTGACCTATATAAGGCTGGAGCCGATATACTAGTCATCGGCAACGGGGTGGAACAAAGCGAAAGCCTGATCGCACTGATATCCGAGGTTAAAAACAAAATAGGCTTAAAGGTAGAAGTTTAAAGTAGTGAATAAATCATTTACTTGATTACCTGAACTATATAAAGCCCAAATTCTATATTTTTACATTCTTAGATATCTCATAGCCTGTACCCAATTTATTCAGTAAACACAATGAGTTAAATTTTGAAACCTATCTGGTTTGGGTATATTTGCACCATTAAAAAACATGTTACCCCCGAATAAAAAAATAGGTATTATTGGTGGCGGCCAACTCGGAAAAATGCTGATTGAGGCCGGTCAACCCTGGAATATTCACTATACCATCCTTGAAACTCAATCTGCCCCTGCTGCTGATATTGCAAACCGTCACATCATCGGTGAATTAAGTGATGCGGACAAGATCAATGCACTGGCGGCACAATGCGATGTGCTGACCTATGAGATAGAGCATATCAACATACAGGCCTTATTAAAACTCGAGCAGGAAGGCAAACGCATCATTCCATCACCTGCCGTTCTGGAAATCATACAGGACAAGGGGCTTCAGAAATTATTCTTCAGGCACAACCAGATTCCCACGACGGATTTTGAACTGGTGGACAACTCTACTGAATGGACCGATAAATTATTAAAACTTAAAGGAGAAAAAATTGCCGCCAAGCTGCGTAAGGGAGGTTATGATGGAAAAGGCGTGGAACTCGTAAATAAAAGCGAGATGCTTAATTTTTACAACAAGATACCTTTTTCAGGCCCTGCAGTCCTGGAGGAATTTGTGGAGAACGCGATTGAACTGGCTGTAATCGTTGCCCGCAACGAAAAAGGCGAGATACGCACTTTTCCTATTGTAGAGATGCAGTTTGACCCGAAAGCCAATCTTGTGGAATTTTTATTCAGCCCGGCGGATATCAGTCCTGAAATTGAGGAAAAAGCCAGGCGCATTGCCATGGAAACAATTTTCAAGATGAAGGGTGTAGGTATTTTTGCAGTTGAAATGTTCCTGGACCAGGACCAGAATCTCTTTGTCAATGAAATAGCACCCCGGCCGCACAACAGCGGACACCATACGATTGAGGCCTGTTATACCAGCCAGTACGAACAATTGAACCGTATACTTTTGGAACTTCCATTGGGAAGCACTGAACTTATCAAACCTGCGGCCATGATCAACATTCTGGGTTTTGAAGGTGTTAAAGGAGCTTATGAAATTACAGGACTGGACCATATCCTTGGTATTGAAGGCGTCTATATCCATTTATACAACAAGGCTGAAACCAAACCGAAACGCAAAATGGGCCATATTACAATACTGGGTGACACCATAGAGCAGGTAAAGGAAAAGGCTTTAGTTGTAAAACAACACTTGGGAATGAAACAGTTATAGTTCAAGCCGTATTTATATTTTATTATTGCCTGGAAAAATGTCTTACTTAAAAAAACTATTTATTTAAAATTGTATCTTTGCAATCAATCATAACACAAATTTATTCCATTAAAATTTTAAGAAAATAAGCATAAATGAAGGATGTATTAATTATCATGGGTTCAGACAGCGACCTGGCCACAATGAAAGACGCTGCAAAAATATTCGACGACCTTAATATCTCCTATCACATCACAGTCGTAAGTGCACATCGCACGCCCAAAAGAATGTATGACGTGGCTGTCAAGGCAAAAGAGAATGGTTACAAATGTATCATTGCAGGGGCAGGTGGAGCCGCGCATTTACCTGGCATGGTAGCAAGCCTTACAGAACTGCCTGTTATTGGTGTGCCTATCAAATCCGCCCATTTATCAGGTGTTGATTCCCTTTACAGTATTGTGCAAATGCCACCCGGTGTTCCGGTTGGTACCATGGCCATAGACGGAGCGAAAAACGCAGGCCTGTACGCCGCAAGGATCATCGCACTTATCAGGCCTGAAACAGAAACTGTATTATCCAGGTATATGAAGGACGTTGAACAGAAAGTGCTTGAAAAAGCTTCAGACCTTGAAAGCAAGGGCTACCAAAAGTATCTGAGCAAACAATGATCATAGAACATGGGGATACGCTCATCTCAACAGAGATTTTTTCAACTCAATTCGTCTGTAACCTGGGTGCCTGCAAAGGTGCATGTTGTATTGAAGGAGACAGGGGTGCCCCATTGGAAAAAGAAGAAATTAAACGAATAGAAGATAATCTCGACCAAATCAGGCCCTTCATGAGCCCTAAAGGCATTGAATTGCTGGAAACCCTGGGGTTTCACGAAGGTGAGGAGATTGATGATCTTGTCACCACCTGCCTGCCTACCGGTGAATGTGTTTTTGTTTACAGGGAAAATGGCATTTTAGGATGCGCCATTGAAAAATCATATAAAGCAGGAAAATCGGATTTTTACAAACCCATCAGTTGCCATCTGTATCCGATACGCATAGGCAAGCTTGGCAAATTTGAATCCCTCAATTACCACAAATGGGATATTTGCAAGGCTGCGTGTGCGCTTGGCAAGGAACTGAATGTGCCTGTCTTTGAATTTTTAAAGGAGCCACTTATCCGTAAATTCGGGGAAGCCTGGTTTAATGACCTGGAACAGATCTACCAGGAATTTTTGGAACTTGAAGAAGCAAAAAAAGGAGATTTTTAAGCGTGACCAAAGCTGAACTGGCAATAAAAATCAAGAAGTTTTTACCAGAAGGGACAGAATTATATGTGGTAGACTTGCTTGTACAATACAAGATACAGCTTAAACTCAACAAGCCCAGGAGCAGCAAGTTCGGCGACTACCGCTCGCCTTTGCGTCATGACAATTACCACAGGATCACCGTCAACAAGGACCTGAATCCATTTTCCTTCCTTACAACATTCCTGCATGAGGTAGCCCACCTGACCGCATATGAAAAATACAGGCACAATATAGATCCACACGGCAAGGAATGGAAACAGGAGTTCAAAATCCTGCTCGAGCCCGTTGTTTCCCACCACCAGTTGCCTGATGATATCCTGAGAGCCTTAAAGCATTACATGCACGATCCCTCTGCAAGCAGTTGCAGTGATACGGGCCTGATGAAAGTGCTTTCAAAATATGACAAGGACCAGAAACAACTGCTTGAACAACTGCCATTGGGAACCATTTTCAGGCTGGATTCAGGAAGGGTGTTTAAAAAAGGGAAAAAACTACGCAGTTGGTACCAGTGTTTTGAACAACCGGGGAATAAGGAATACAGGGTCAGTGGCATCAGTAAGGTGGAAATACTGAATACGAACCATCCTACTTAAGACGGGGAATACCAGATATCAAAGGTCCCAAACCGCGGTGCGCTTCTCCCAGACGTACTTGCGCATATTCATCCAGAAGGCAAGTATCATGTAGATAATAACGGGAGAGCCAAAAGTCAAAAAACTCGAATAAATAAAGAACATGCGTATCCTGCGCGTGCTAAGGCCAATTTTTTCACCAATCTTTGTGCAAACCCCATAAGCCTTCTGTTCTATGAGTGATTTAAATATTTGCATATTACAAAATTACAATATTAATCATCAGGTTTTTAATTTTTTCTTTTTTGCGCTCGGGAATAAAATATTGTTCAGGATCAGCCTGTATCCTGGACTATTGGGAAATAATGCCAGGTTGGTAGGGGGCTCCTCTATCATGTGTTGGTAATCCTCCGGATCGTGCCCGGAATAAAATGTCCAGGTACCTTTGCCCATGGTTCCGTGAATATATCTTGCCTCGTCTGCAGGCTTGAATTCACCCAATATCAGGACCTCACTTTTAATATATTCTTTCCTGAAAGCGGTGGTCTGTCCCATAAATCCCTTAATCGTCTGTGTGTGGTTCTGGCAAAGCATGGTTGGCACAACATCCCATTTGGCACTAAAATCAAACAAGGTAAAATAGTCATCCCTTTCCGGGAAATTAAAACTGCGATAGGTAGTATTATCTATACTTGCATGCTCATATTCAGTTGGATCCTTTTCAATCAGGAAGTCCTTAAAGGCAAAACAATTGTCATAATTTAATTTTTCCTGTGCATCGCTGTCCATTCCATCTCCATCAAACATGCTTTCGCAAATATCCACGCCATCAGCAGCCAGGGCAATATCGTATGTATCAGTGGCACTGCACATCGCAAACAGGAACCCTCCGCCGAGGCAGAAATCCCTGATTTTCTTGGCAACAGCAAGTTTCATCTGGGATACCTTTGTAAAACCATGTCTTGAGGCACAGGCTTCATTTTCCCTGACATCCTCTATATACCAGGTGGAAGAACGCTGGG
>JANWHK010000033.1 GCA_025450395.1 Bacteroidia bacterium | reverse complement strand
GTTACAGAGATGCCTGTAACGGAAAGGGAAGAATTTCCTGTATTGTATATGACAAAGGTTTTATTGACCGAACTGCCGGTGTTGACCGAACCGAAGTCTGTATTATCTGTAGTGGATGGGGTATTGGTACCCTTGATGATATCCACGTTATTGCCTTTCACGTTGATTTCGGCATAGGTAGAATTCAGGTTGATGGATTGTTCATTAATGGTATTCAAACCGGTTACTTTCCATCTGTGGAGACCACCGTGTACGCTTTCATCATTGTGATAGATATAATAATCCGAACCTACTTTCACCATTCCACCGGCGAAGGCATTTCCTGCAGCCATTCTTGGTGCCTGGGAGCCGTCCAGTTTTTCAGCATCAGGGGTTGTAATACCAAATTGGTTGATGAATAAACCATTATCGTAATAATGGTTCCATTTATTGGTTTGTGAATTTTTCCAGAACTCACCGACATAGTTCCAGAATATGTTCCTGTCCATCGCGAAGACCTGGGCCCCTGCATACTCAACACCATTACCGATGTCATATGTTCCGTCTGTCGGAAAGTCACCGGTGTAAGTTGTGGTTGTGGAAGGGCTGGTTTTCCAGGCGTAGGTATTGGTTCCTTTTTTAATACCCGCCAGGTGATAACCTGTGTGGGTGTTGCTCCTGTCAAAAACTACCATGACGTTTGTTGAAGTCTTGACAGGTTCATGATAGGTACCGGTGCGCGGCGCGTCAGATTCATTCGGAGTGGTTGCCGCGGTTGTAACGCTGCCCCATACCGGGTTGACACCTGAAAAACCGGTCAGTTTGCGTTCGTAAAACACGCCCTCACCTATATAATATATGCTGTAATCTGTAGGATCGATGATTACATTTACAGAATTGGCAGTTGGCTCGAGCAATATGCCGGTCAACCTCAGTTTTCCGTTATCCTCCAATTCAACCACTTCGGGGTAGTCATCACCATTGTAATTTTTCAATATGGTGGCATAGGTCCTGCCATTAGAATATTTTATGCAATTCTTGAATGTTTCGCGTGTATTGTTATCGGGACGGAGATATGCGGTGCTTAAACCGTATCCCCAGTTTTTGACAAGTTCCCATGAACCGTTTGTACCGGCAAGGGTTTTGGAATAATCGATCTTGAACTCCAGGAAACCGCTGAACACCCTTGTCGGGTCACTTAAGTTCACATCAGCAGTGTAACTCATAGGCATGTACATAATGTATTCGATATAAGCCCTGGAGGAAGAAAAGTGAAGCAGGCGTGAATTGCCGGCATCTCCAACCCAGATAGAACCATCTAAGCCAAATGATACAAAACCCCTTGGTTTGCCATTGTTATAATCAAAGAAATGGAATTTGTCATTAGCTACTGTCGCATTTGATGAGTAACCATTGAGTTGTCCCAATGTCCACGCTGAAGATCCATCGCTTATATTGAAACATTTTACCTGGCTTGTACCTGCATCAACAACTGCCAGCAATGAACCATAAGATGAAAGGGAAAGCGGGTTGGAAAGACCGGTAATGGAAGAAGCGGAGGTCAAAGTTCCGTTTGAACTGTTGACAGTATAACGCGTGAGTGTACTGGTACCTGAAATCACCCAAAGGTCATTATTGGCATCCGTGCAGATATCTCCGGGGGCAGTAATGGAAAAGCTTGTTACCGCGGCACCTGTGGATTTATTGAATACTTTGATCGCGTTAAGGCCCTTATGCGAAATGAACAGGTAACTACCTGTTTTCTGTACAGCTATGCCGGTGGGGCTATAGGCTGAACCTGTTTGAATATCAATGGCCCTTGGATAGTTTCTTCCCCATTGTGTGTTGACTGATGAACCGCTTGACAACATCACTTCGCTTTCATCGGAAACCTTTGTAGCATAAGTGAATGACTTTGAACCGAAATAGTCGAATCCTGCCCAATACACATAGCTGCCATCAGTTGCATTGCCGCTTATTGCAAGATTGACGTCGCCGTCTACTGCAGGCGTTACTTCATTTTTAGTCTGGATATTTGATAACTGGATCACATTTGCAGAAGAATTTCCTTCCACAAAATCAGTACAGTAGTAACCTTTTGTTCCACCGAAACACATGTCATACATGGTGCGAAGGTGGCGTACCTTGTTTTTGCCGGTTTTGTCAGTGGAGGTATTACCTACAACACCATCCCATGAGTAGGATACATTATTGGAAACGACCTTGATGACAAAATTGAGCCCGCTCATCACGTTGCCCTTGTCGTCTTTCTTATCCCATGTCTTGGTGTAGGAGCCTGCTGTATAATCAACGCCGCTCCAGAGTGTCCTGATAAGCGTACCATCTGTCTTAAAGACACCGGCACTTGTCTTGGCGTTTACGCTTAAGCTGAATGAAAAATTTACCGGAGTGGTTTGACTCCATAAACTTGTAGTACTTATAAAGGAGAATAGTACCAGGGGCAATACCTTTAAATTGGTTTTTGTTTGCAGAAGACTTGTAAAGCAGGTCTTCATCATCGAAACAAGGGCGACAAAGAATGCCGTCCTTGCCATACTTGATTGACTACGGAAATTATTGTGAACTACCGTAGAGTAAATTAACTTGTTCATTATATTTTATGTTATTTGTGATTGTCATTTTTAGGGCAAAATTTCAAGTTTTTTAAACTTTTTCATTTGCGTATAGTGACATACAAGTTCTTTACCTTTATTTTAATGGATTGAAAATCAAGTAAGTAATTTTAATAGCGCCTTTGCATTTTTCTCAAATTGAGAAAGTGGTTATCAAAACATGGAATAAGCGTAAAACTTTCTAAAAATTATGTAAAAAGGGATGCTTTGATCTTAGGTATAATTCGACTGCAGATGGCCACATGAAACCCGAACGGTTTCATTCGACATGACCGTCTTCGTAAGATTTATTTCGGTAGCCGTTTTACAAAAAGTGTTTTGAAACCCGTCATCACGCTTCGCCGACGGCAAGCCTATGGCGGCCGATGGAGGCCTGCCTCAGGCCGTGGTGATCTGTCGTCGGTTACCCGGAAGAGGCTAGGATTCCATCGTCCGACTTTCAGCCAATGCTTTCAGTTTGTCAAGGGCTTTTGGAAAAGTTTCATTGAAATAATCCAGCATCTCTTCGGTGACATCTATTTCAACTGACAATTCAGTACTTTCTTTTGTTTCCTTTAAGGTATAATTTTCCATCGCTCCTGACCATTTTTTAGTTTCATCATCAAGCGGTGATTCTTTTCCATTCTTTACCACACCTAAATGTTTGAATGACATGAATTCATTCGGTATCTTCCTGGCAATGGTACTGTACATTCCCTCTCCCTCAGGTCCGAGAAATAACACTTTACTTCCTTCCTTCCAATCTGTAACAGCATGTGAACCTTCACTAAAAACACTGGTCCATTGCCTGTAAGTAACATCACTCCAAAGCAGATCCCAAACTTTCTCTGTACTGGCATTGATTCTTGCTGAAAATCTTAATTTTTTCATTGTTTACCTCCTTTTTGATTTGATATTTAAAAAATTTAATTACTGCAACAAAATTAATAGAAATGCTTTCATATTTTACAACAAAAAATGATAGAAACTGACCAAAATCATCTTGCAATAAATAGATATGAACCATGCATTGATTGCAACCCGACCAACAACCTGAATGAAGGATCCCATCAGAGCAAAGCAGGTTACTTTCAAACCCACCTTTGGTTAACCTTTTTTATAAAAACCTGTAAACCAAGTCAATATTATCATCAAAATGAGAATTTTTGCAAAATATTCCAATTTCATGCCAGAACATGAAAATATGGGAATCTTATAACTTTTTCAGAAAGTCATATAACATTGTTTTAAATCAAAATTTGGCGAAGTACTCCTTTATCATTATTTTTGGCGCTTATGCAATGCACAGAACCACAGGCCGAGATACTTACGGCCTGCATGATTGGAGGGGATGATGCTAACCGGGCATTTAACCAATCTATTACCTTGCACCTGGAAGGTAAATTATCTGTTCCTTTTTTGCAATCGGCTATTGATTTACTCATAGGACGTCATGAGTCCCTCCGTACTATATTCGATATTGAAGGCAATAGTTTCACCATATTAAAAGACCTGCCGGTAAAACTGCTGGTCCATATGCTGGAAACTACAGATAAAAACCAGAAAAAAGCCATTTCAAACTTCCTGGATTCAGAAGCCCTTCATGTTTTTGACCTGCGCAAAGGTCCCTTGTTTAAAGCTACTCTTCTAAAGGCTGGTACACTCAGTCATCACCTGGTGCTCACATTGCATCACGTGGTGTGCGATGGCTGGTCGCTTGCCCTGCTTATAAAGGACATTAAAATGCTTTATAATTCGGTTGCAAATTCTCAAAACACAGTTATGGCCGAGCCAATGCAGTTCAGTGAATATGCCAAACAGGAACGTGCTTTTATAGGCAGCAAGGCCTATAGCGACATGATGGCTTACTGGCTGAAGCAGTTTGATGGATATATTTCTGCATCGGGTTTGCCTTATGATCATCCAAGACCCAAATTACCTGCATATAAAAGCGGACATATCAGTTATCCCCTGAGTAAAGAGCTTTTTACGAAAGTCAGGGAAACAGGTAAAGACAATAAATGCAGTGTACTTGTGACCATGGTGTCGGCATTCGAAATTTTGCTTTACAGGATTTCAGGACACAAGCAGTTTGTCCTTGGTATACCGACCGCCGGTCAACCAGCCGTTGGTTTTGATACCATGATGGGGCATTGTGTGCACATGTTGCCTGTGATGGCCAGGGTGGACGGTAAATTGAAGTTTTCGGAATACCTGGACATCAGAAAAACAGATTATTCGGAAGCATTTGAACATAAGCGTGTCACTTTTGGAAGTATATTAAAAACACTGAAATTCAATCGCGATGTATCTGCCGTGCCGATGGTGCCTGTCACCTTTAACATAGACCGACCCTTGGTGGATGATGAAGATTTCTATGGACTGACAACAGAAATGACCATCAATACTAGGGAATTCAGTTCATTTGAAATGATGATGAACCTTTCAAGAAAAGAGGATGAACTGGTCATTGAGTGTGATTATAATGAAACATTATTTGAACATTCCACTGTTTTTAATTTCCTGGCAAAATATGAATACCTTTTAGAGCAGTTGTGTTCAGACAATCATATTGTTTTGGATGCGGGCTTCCTTCACAATGTGGATGAACTTTTGACGAAACTGAAGAGTTGGAATCAAACCGCCGCTGACTTTCCGGATAAAGACACATTTTATACATTGTTTGAAAAGACCGTTAAAAAATTTCCGGATAATACAGCCCTTGTATTTAAAGAGATAAGCTATTCTTTTACGGAACTCAATGACCAAGTGAATCGCCTTGCCCGCTATTTGGTCCAATCGGGACTTAAACGGGGAGATTATGCAGGGGTGATGCTGGAGCGCGGACCTTATATGCTGATAAGCCTATTGGCGGTGATGAAAACCGGGGCGGCATATATTCCGATTGATCCTGATTTTCCTGCAGATCGCATCAGCTACATGCTTGAAGATTCAAGGGCAGGATTACTCATTGCTTCTGATGCAAACTTTCATTCATGTCCAACTGGAACAACGCTTATCCATATCGATAAGGCATTGCTTGAATCAGGTGATATGGAGTCAGGCAACCTTGACCTGCCAAATGATGCATCCGACCTCGCATATTTGATCTATACATCAGGGTCCACCGGTAAACCCAAAGGCGTGCTGTTAGAACATAAAAGCCTTGTCAACCTTCTTTGCAGCGTACAAAAAAGACCGGGTTTCGGTCCCGAAGATAAATTACTGGCTGTTACTACAGTTTCTTTTGATATTGCCGGCCTTGAATTATACCTTCCACTGATCAGTGGAGGCACATTGGTGCTTGCGGATTCTGAAACCGTCAAGGATGGTGGATTGTTGCTACAGGTTATCAATGACGAAAATATCACGGTTATTCAAGCCACTCCTTCAACATTCAAGTTGATGCTCGCCAATGCTTGGCAAGGAACACCCAACCTGACTTTGTTTTGTGGAGGAGAAGCCCTGAGCAAGGAGTTGGCTGTAAAATTGATTCCAAAATGCAAGATGCTTTGGAATATGTATGGTCCTACCGAAACTACCATCTGGTCAGCCATCAAACAGGTGTCCGCTAACGATGAGATCATCACGATTGGTAATCCAATTGACAATACGGAGATCTACATCATGGATGAAAAAATGTCCCTGGTTCCAGAAGGTTTGACAGGTGAGATATTCATTGCAGGGGCAGGCCTTGCAAGAGGTTACCTGAACAGGAATGAACTGACAGCGGAAAAGTTTGTCGAACATCCCTTAGTTCCCGGAAAGAAGATATACCGCACCGGTGATCTCGGTAAATTTTTAGTGAACGGGGAGGTACTGTGCCTGGGAAGAACAGATACACAGATCAAGGTAAGAGGCTTTCGCATAGAGACAGGTGAAATAGAATATGTAGTATCGACTATTGACGGGATAAAGGAATCAGTAGTTATCGCGAAGGAATTAAGGCAGGATGATGTGCGCCTGATCGCTTTTGTGGTTCCTGAATCCAATGAGAACATCAGGTTCACGCTTGCCAGGGAAAATAAGCGTATTGAAATGGCCTTGGTTCCAAGGGAAATGGAGACCCATTGGAAAGCTCAGGCAGCAGCAGACCTTCCGGAATACATGGTCCCATCGAGCTTCATTTTTGTAAAGGAATTGCCCCTTACTCCCAATGCCAAAATAGACAGGAAAACATTGGCAGACATTGATGTTGCAAACATACTCTCCGATATGCTTGAATCAGGCTCAAAGAAGTCGGATAACAGGGATGAAAATGAATGGACAACCCAGGAAAGACTTCTTAAAGTGATATGGGAGGAAACGCTTGGTATTAAAAATATACAATCAAACGACAACTTCTTTGAATTGGGAGGGCATTCCCTGATTGGAATTGAACTGATGAGCAAGGTGGAGAAGGGACTTCACCTGAAATTGCCGCTCTCATCCTTGTTCGCATATCCTACGATAGCAGGATTGGCTACTTTTATGGAGAACAATGAAAAACCAGCATGGAAGTACCTTGTACCTGTTAAACCCTCAGGCAATAAACCTCCATTATATTTGGTGCATGGAGCAGGACTCGAAGTCATGGTGTTCCAGGAACTTGCCCGTTATGTTGACAAGGAACAACCGATCTATGGCATACAGGCTATGGGCCTTATCAGTGATGAAAAGCCGGCAGCATCCATAGAACAAATTGCGTCAAACTATCTCAGTGAAATATTGGTACATAATCCGGACGGACCCTACGCGCTTGCAGGATTTTCAGCAGGTAGCGTCATTGCATATGAAATGGCCAGGCAGTTGAAAGCTGCAGGAAAAAGAATTTACTTCCTCGGGAATTTTGATTTTTCATTGGAGAATCTTGAACGCCAAATCCCCATGAGAAAAAAACTAAAAAAAATGATATTGGAATTCTTTCCCCGACAGATATATACGATCAGGAATTTGTTCAGGCATCCTTCAGCAACTATTAAATTCCAGAAGAATTTTTTCCGTCTCAGGATTATGGGCATATTGGGAAGGATGGGCTTTGAAAGTGAAGAAAAGGAACTCCCCGGAATGGAAAGGATTTTTGAGATCATGGATCGTTACCAGGAAGCGTTGGGTAGTTATGTAGTGAAGCCTTACAATGGCAGTATAGACTTGTTCCGGTCCAGGGTCAAGCTTTATTACCTCAAGGATAAACGTTACCTGGGTTGGGAAAAATATGCGGAAATGGGCATAACCATACACCCTGTTCAGGGTGATCACGATAGTATGATATTACAGCCCCACAGTGAGGCTTTTGCTACTAAATTACAGCAGGTATTGGATAAGAACAGGACAAAACACGCAAAATGATTGCAACACTTTCTGAAACGCACAAGGTTCAATGCGGTTGGATACAGGATATAAACTGGTCCGGACTAGAGACGTGTAGGTTTGATGACTCACTGGCGGTTTTTTGCATCAGGATTTCTGATTTTAGCGCAGTCCTGGAGGGCTTGAAAAAACACCTGCATGAAAGTGAAATTGAAAGGTCACTGAGATACCATCATGAAAAGGATACACATCGTTTTATTGTTTCAAGGGGAATACTCAGGATACTGTTGGGTAAATACCTTGACATGCATCCATCAGGTATTGAATTTTACCTGGAAGACAAACTTAAACCGAGGGTGAGACATTCGGGTGAGGCTTTGCATTTCAACGTGTCCCACTCTGGTGACTTGGTTTTGATAGCTATCAGCAGAAGTCCGGTTGGAGTCGATCTGGAATACCTGGATGAAGGGTATGCTTATCAGCAGATATTGGATAAGGCGTTTAATCCGGAAGAACTCGCGTTTATTCAAAATAGCGTTGATCCCATGCAGGCGTTTTACCTTTTATGGACCCGTAAGGAGGCCTTGCTGAAGGCCACCGGAAAAGGTATAGACGACGACCTGCGCGGCATTCCTTCGCTTGATGGTTTACACCATATTTCCGCAGGACTTAGCGGTTCAACAGAACCATGGTCTGTTCATTCATTGGTCCTGGAAGACCAGTATATAGGGTCAGTGGCATATAGTGGCACCGTAAAGCAACATGAACTTTGCTTATACCGCATAGGCCCCACCAATTTATCTTTTTAAAAATCTCAAAAAAAAGTACCTTTGTATCTAAAAAAAGTATGAAATCATTCAATTTGGCAGTGTTCACTACCGCTATATTCTTATTGATGAGTTGCGGTAAAAAGGAGGGTTGCACAGACCAGCTGGCAAGCAATTATGACAGCAAGGCTAAGGAAAATTGCTGTTGCGAGTATGAGGGCCAGGTTGTATTTTGGTATAATAAAGATGTCTGCGATTATTGGGCTTTAAAAGGTGTAACCTCTGTCAAGTTCTATCTCGATGAGGTGCTAATTTACACCAAATCCCCCACCGAATTTTGGACCGGGCCTCCGACATGTGGGGAAAGCGGTTCACTTACCTTTACCAAGAAAGGGAATGAAGAGCATATTATTGGCTTCATAAAGATATTTGACCAGAACGGGGCGCAACTATACTACGGCGATCAAACATTCCATGCAGGAGAGTGTAGTAGGTATCAACATCTGGAGTGAGTAGCTAAAAAGATAAGGGCAGCATACCCAATAAAAAAGCCGGTGAAAATAATTCACCGGCCTTAGGTTTTGATAGGATACTTTTAGTTTTTAATATATTTAATCCTGCAGGTTTTATCATTTGCATACTGCACATTGATAAAATAGAGTCCCTGCGAAAGTTGTTCAACATTCAGCTCAAGTTTCAAATCCGAGCCGGCTTGCGTCATGACCTCCTTGCCCTGGATATCCACCACAGTGACCTGCTTTAAAGTCCAGACACCGCTTTCGATATGTACAGTCGCAGAACCGGGATTCGGGAATACCTTGAGTTGCTTTGAATAATCTTCAGCTTCCTCAATTGATGTATACGTTTGTCCAGGTATAATCACCCTGATGCTGAACGGAATCATCATGCCAATGATATTACCACTGGAATCAAACGAAAACGTATCGC
>JANWHK010000032.1 GCA_025450395.1 Bacteroidia bacterium | reverse complement strand
CCAATATATTTCCATAAATATCTATTAAGGGTATAACCCTACCTGACATCACCGTAAATTCAAACCTGGGATGCTCACCTCTTTTATACTTTTGGGATTCCCAGGTATATGAACAAAAACTATCCTTAGGAATATAAAAGGTCTTTCCGTTTTTATCACCCTTGTAGACAGGAAATCTCACTAAAAAGGGAAAATCATGTCCTGTGATAACAAATTTATTATCACCTGTCTCCTTGGCGCATCCTGCAAAAACAGCAAGGCAAATTAAAAGCTTAATTGTTGTTTTCATATTTGTTTATTCAAAAATACTTTATTTACCGCAACAAAAAATATTAAATAATACATATTAGACCGCAAATATTTGTTAAGTTGCATTGAACTTAAATTTAAATATCAATCACAAAACGAAACAATTAGTTGTTTTATTTTAAAACAATTATTATCTTTGCTTCTCAAAGCGCAATATTTAACCGGTATGAGCACAAAACTCTCGCAAAAACAAATTGGTCAAAGGATAACGGAACTTCGTAAAATGAAGGGTTTATCCCAGGAAGATCTTGCCAAAAGTGTCAGGATCTCCAGGCCATCCTTGGCCCAGATAGAATTGGGCAACCGGAGTGTTGATATCCTTGAGCTGCAAAGCCTGGCCATGGTGCTTGGCTTCTCCCTGGATGATTTTATGTCTGCAGATTTTTCCCTTGAAAGCTATAGAGAACCCAAGGCAAAAGAGAAAGAAAAAACAAAAACAAGCGAAGAACGTATTTCAGTTCCCAAACTAAAGGTTGAAAAAATCAAAAATGTATTGCTGTACATTCTGGAACGCTGTGCGGGCAAGCCAAATGTTGGTGAAACAGTACTTTACAAGTTGTTGTATTTTTCGGATTTTAATTACTACGAATTATATGAAGAACATTTAACCGGAGCAAGGTATCGCAAGTTGCCCTATGGCCCTGTCCCACAAAAACTGGATTCTATACTTGCCCAAATGATGGAAAACGGCCAGATACAAAGAATTAAAACTGAGTATTATGACAAGATTCAAACCCGTTATATCCCGCTTGCCAAAGCAGACCTGACAGAATTAAGAGCAAGTGAAAAGGAAGTCATCGATAAAGTCATTGAACAAATGTCTGACTGGTCGGCCGCTGCTATCAGCAATTATTCCCATAAGGATATGCCCTGGCTAGCCTCGAAGGAAGGAGAAGAAATGAATTATGAACTGGCCTTTTACAGGGATGCCCCTTTCTCAGTGAGGAACTATGGAGACGAAATGGAAGAACAATGACCTTTGATGAACTTCCCGAATATAAAAAGGATTTGAAACATCTTTTAAAAAAATACAGGACACTAAACGATGACCTGGATATTGTCAAACGGGTGTTAACAGCTGCCCCTGACGAAAGACCCCCATTTAGTTTCCGAATTGACAGCCTTGGACTGGAAACCTGTGTCATTAAAGTCAAAAAGATCGCTTGTAAAGCCTTAAAAGGCAGTGGTGTCAATTCGGGCTTGCGCCTGATATATGCGCATTTTCAAAAAGAAGAAAAAATTACCTTTATTGAACTATACCATAAGAACTATAAGGAAAATGAGGATAAGGAAAGGATATTTAAGTACTTCAGATAAAGCAATACAATAAGTTTTTCCTTATCTTTGAATCACATTCCATGAAACCACTCTTCCTGATATTGTCTCTTATCTCAATTACAACCCTCAATGCCCAGATGTGCCCCTGCGAATTTGGCGGTAAAAGCACAGACAAACCACTGAGGAATGAAATAGGGCTTAATCTTTTTAACTATAATGAGATCCTGATCAATTTCACGGCGAATAAAACCAGCTATCTTCAAAGTTATGCCAACGGCTTGATGTTCAAACACCATTTCAATAAGTTTTCATTAAGGGCCGGCTTTGATTATTTTGAGAACACATTCAGGTATGAGGCCAGTGCCAGTGACCCGCTTAACTACAATCTCAACAACGGCAAGAGTTTTGGAAAGGATTTCAGGTTGGGTTTAGAAAAGACACTCTTCCTTAAAAAATTGCAGGCCTATGTAGCTATAGATTTGCTGGCATCAAGCGGAAAATTCAGCGGTATAAGCGAAGGATTTGGCGATACGATAGCTCCTTATAATATTGCATACGGATTCAAGGTGACTTCCTGGGGTTTCTCTCCGGCCATTGGATTAAAATACAGACCCTTCAGGCATTTCTCAATCACTGCAGAAACATCCCTTTCATCTATCTATTACAAAACCTCCAAGTCAATCGGATATCCATCAGAATCGAATACAGCAGTGCTTTTCAATCCGCTCCGGGCCCTCACATTCAACTACCACTTCTAGGCTCCTAGATATTAAGTATAATAAATTTACTTATTTATAATATATTTGAATATTATAAATGAAACTTCTGCTCCTTACCATATCATTTATCGCCTTTTGTTCTCTCAAGGCCCAAACACGTCCCAGCGAGTTCGGAGGTAAAGTCAAACTAAGAAATGAAGTGGGACTGAACCTCTATAATATTAATAGTCCTCCGAACCATTTTGAATGGAAAAAACCACAATTTTTCCAATCTTATGCAAATGGACTTATGTTTAAGCACCATCTTAATCATTTTTCTTTAAGGGTCGGATTTGATTATCTTGAGCATAAATACAGGATCGAAACTAGAGAATATGATAATGATGAACTTCATGCACTTGATACGGGAAACAGTTATATGAAAAATCTAAGGCTGGGTATTGAAAAAACCATACTGAACAGGAGATTCCAGATTTATGCTGCCCTCGATGTATTATTTTCGAGAAGTAATTTCATCGGTGGGGAGCGCTGTTATGTATGTCGTTATAATATTATTCCCGGAAATCCACCCGAGTACTCATTTGATATTAGATCCTTTGGCATTTCGCCTGCAGTTGGACTCAAGTATCGTTTTGCCAGGCACTTCTCAATAACTGCGGAGACATCCTTTGCAACTATGCTGGGTCATGAAAGATATCGCAAGAAAGGGGGGTTCTATATTAATTATGTGGACATAGTCTTCAACCCCCTACGGGCACTCACATTCAATTACCATTTCTAACCAACCAGCCTTATCCTGTCCAAAATGATAAAGTCGAATGCATATTTATGTTTCTCATCTTCCGGGTGTAACTCATAAAATACCTGCACCCATTCTTTCTCTTCCCATTTGGGAAAATAAGTATCAGCATCTTCAAAGCCGTGGCGTATCCTGGTGATGTATAAGCAATCCGCCGTATCCATTACCTGCTTGAAAATATTGCCACCCCCTATGATCATCACTTCTTCCGTATTTTCAGGAACGAGTTTTAAGGCTTCCTCTATACTAAATGCATGCTGGAACCCGTCAATAATATCCTTGTCAGACGAGGAAATAGCGATATTAGGTCTGCCTGGCAAAGGTTTACCCAATGAATTCATGGTATTCCTCCCCATGATGACAGGCTTGCCCAATGTATGGCGCTTGAACCATTTAAAATCATCCGGCAAATGCCACATCAACTGGTTTTTGTAACCGATGGCATTATTCACATCCATTGCAGCAATTAATGAGATCTTCATTTCACTGCAAATTAAAGGTTTTTATTCCTTTTGATCGTTCCCTAAACAAAAATATGCTTTAAAAAGTAACAACCCCTGAAAGGCGATAAACAATGGATTCCTTGCTGCCATTCTTAAAATAAGATGCATCCATTTGTAGTTTCAGGCTGTGTTTAAAGAAATAATGGGAGAACCCAAGCACATATTCTTCCTGTACCTTGGCCAATTTACTTATTTTAGTGGCAGGCGTAATGCTTGCATACCGGATGGCTATCTCACTTTTTTTAGAGATAAAGATACCTGCTTGAAACAATAAACCACGTCCGGACAAAACAAAATTGCTCTGTGTGCTGTCCTTTTTATTGATAATGATACCGGTATTACTTTCCCTGGTATAAAATTCAGCTTCCAGTGAAAATCCCCTGTATTTAAACATCAGGTCAGTTCCATAATAAGTGAGGTTACTGTATTGCCCATTGTAAAGATATTCTCCCAACTGGCCATGTGTCCTGCTGTTGGCCGAATTATAACTGTATACGCCACTGATCACCATTTTGGGTTTTTTTTCTTTTTCCTGGTCTGCTTCTATAAAGTCCCCATTATTGGTAAACTGTCCAAGTGGAAACCATTCCATCCTTCCGGAATAGCATAATTCGCCATTTTTATCTGAATTGATACGACCGTCACCACTTGATACAGCAAGGGTTGTTCGCAAAAAAGAAGCGCCAATCTTGATATTGGTATATAGCCAGATACCCTTGTCCCTGTCAATCGTGAAATTATTGTTAACGATTGACCTTTCAACCAGTTGTAGATTAGCCGAAGAGACCAGCCTTTGTTTATTTCCTGGAAGCTTGGTTTGACCAAACCCAAATTTTAACCATTTGTTGGGTGCATAAAACAACATGGCATCGCGGAGTATCAGGTTGTTTTGGGCCGCTGAATTATCCGCCGTGATATCCCTTTGAGCAAAACCCACTTGAATCCTGTAGGTAAAAGATGGATGATATGCAGTACCTTGAAAATTCAGGCGGCATCTGCGTGTGAAAAAATCCGCCATCGTTTTCTCATCATTCAGTTCATGCCTCACTTCAGCCATGCTCTGTACACGACCTGAAATTGCCAGTGTAAAACTGCTGTCAGCAGATGCGAATCCAACACCTTTGCCAAAAACAGGTTTGGTGTAGGATAAGGTTTCCTGGGCATGGGTAATTGAAGTTGCCAACAGTAGACTTAAAATGACAAGTGCTTGATTAACAAATTGCTGGGATTTCATTGTTATAAGTTGATTTAAAATGTTTTTAATATGAAGTTTAATATTCAATTCCGTTTATTTATATGTTTAGATAACTATTTATTAATATACTTTTCAAAAAAATACCCCGCTTCAGGCGAGGCACTTGATGATTTATAATTATTTTAAAAACAATTGCAGAAGGTAATAAAATCCACCAGCCAATATAATGGTTACAGGCAAGGTTAATATCCAGGCCATGGCAATGGTTTTAATGGTTCCCGGTTGCAGGTTCTTGACACCCTTGGAAGCTGTCATTGCACCGGCAACACCAGAAGACAATACATGTGTAGTGGAGACAGGCAATCCAAATGCTGAACTCATGCCAATGGTAGCAGCAGTGGTCAGTTCCGCTGTAGCGCCTTCAGCATAGGTCATGTGGCGTTTTCCAATCTTTTCACCGATGGTTACCGCTATCCTTTTCCATCCGATCATGGTTCCCATTCCCAAACAGAGTGCAATCATGATGGTGACCCATGTCGGAGAAAACTCTGTATATTGCTTGAAAATCTTGATCTCGGATTTTACGATCTTTGCATTTTCAGGATGATCCATAAACATATTACTCTTTAATTCACTGCCTATTTTTTTGCCGATCTTCGTAAAGGCAGTCCTCACATCAATCTTGGCCTTCTTTCGCTCCATGACGGTGCTGGCGGGATTAGCTTCCACTGCCTTGAAAGTCTCTATTTTCTGTCTCACCTCCGCGGTCTTGATCAGAAGGTCTGTCTTATATTCAGCAGCAAGAGCCACATCAATTTTCTCAATGGCCTGAATAGCCTTATTTGGATCAAAATCAGGAGACAGGGTAAACTGTATCGGCATAAAGGTGATCAATATAATCAGCATCAGGCCAATACCTTTTTGTCCATCGTTGTTTCCATGGAAAAAACTCACCAGCGTACATGTGGTGATCAATATGGCTCTTATCCAGACAGGAGGCTTGGAACCAGGTTCAGGTTCCTTGAAAATCTGTTTCTTGGTTTTGACCATACGCCTTAAGATGTACATTAACAGGATGGTAACTGAAAAACCAAACAATGGCGAGATCAATAATGACAAGCCTATATCACCGGCCTTACCCCAGTTGACGCCCTCTCCGCCGTGCATCCATGAAAATACCAGTCCTGCTCCAAGAATGGAACCTATCAATGTATGGGAACTGCTGCAGGGTATACCGAGGTACCAGGTCCCGATATTCCAGATAATGCCTGATAAAAGCATCCCGAGGACCAGGCTGACACTTTCACCGGTACTCAGGGCTATCATATCGCTCAAAGGCAGGAGATTGACTATACCCATGGCCACCTTATAACCAAACATACCGCTGATTATCAAGCCAAGAAAATTAAAAAAACCGGACCAGACCACCGCATAGGTAGGTTTCATGGCTCCGGTATAAATGACCGTAGCTACCGCGTTGGCGGTATCGTGAAAACCATTGGCAAATTCAAAAACACAGACAGCAAGAATACATAAAACGAATAAAACGGTGATACCGGTTTCTAATCCAAACATATCTGCAAAATTGTTGCTTCAATGTTACCAAATTGTTAATTGAAAGACATGATATTATTACCAATTAAGGATAATTTAAAAACATCTTTGAACCCCTTGTGTGACAAGGGCTGAGGATAAGTGTCCTATTTTTGGTACAATACTTGTTTAACATAAAAAAGGGATGTTTAGCTCCTCAACAATTTAGAAATCACAATTTAAAGAAAAAGCTTATGTCAAGAAACATTACAAAAAACGTTTTAGTCATTATTTTACTGTGTGTCGCTTATCACACCCAAGCTCAACAATGGCTGGGAAGAACCACCGGAAATTATTCAGGTACCTATGGCATCTATAATAACGCTTCTTCCATATCAGATTCCAAATACAAATATTACTTCAACTTCTGGGGAAGGGGAGCCAACTTCTACAATAACTTCCTGACCTATAATGCCCCCATCAAGATCAACCATTGGGCCAATAACAATTATGACCAGCAATACCAGAATTCCACCGGCAAGGTCGACATGAGAAAGGATTGGTTGCTGGAAAACCTGGATGGCAAGGATAAACAATTGAGTTTTAACCAGGATATATGGGGACCGGCTTTTATGTTCCCGCTTGGTGGGCAATGGAATATGTCAGTCAATACAAGGCAGCGATCGGGCATGCAGATGTACGGCATCAGTGAAGAAGTTGCAAGAATGGCCCATAACGGCCTGGATTCTTCAGGTGGCATCTACAGTGGCAACAATCCGCTGAGCAGGAATACTTCCTACCATAACAATGCTTTCGCTGCCAATATGCAATCCTACCAGGAAATGAGTTTAACGCTGGGTGGTGTTATAAGCCAAACAAGACATCACCAGTTCAACTTCGGGGTAACTGTTAAATTCCTGAGGGGCCTTGGCGCATCTTATATAAAAGGCGACAATTTTAACCTGACCGCTACCGGAAACAACAGTGCCATGATTAATGGAGACCTGGAATATGCCTACACCGACCAGAAAAGTACCGTAACTCCTTTTAATAAACCTTATGGGTTGTTTTCATTGAAGTCAAAAGGAGCTGGCGGAGGTGTGGATTTTGGTTTCAATTATACCTATACTTCGGATCGGCTTAAATACAAAAGTGGATGTGAACAGAACGACAAGAGAAGCGATTATGATTTTAAACTCGCCATGGCGCTAAACGACCTAGGTGGCATAAGGTATAACAAGAACAGCAATCTCTATTCTTACAATTCAACTACCAATACCTCAATCACAGCACCTTCATCCATACTTGATGCTTTCGGTTCACCCAATCAAAACGGGTTTGACACCATAGGCCAGAAAATTTTCAGCCAGATAGGCAGCAATTCATCCAATGGTTTTAATACATCCCTGCCCCTTTCGTTTAACCTGCAGGCTGACTTCAGGCTTAGTAAACACTTGTACACAAGCGTTTACTGGAATCAAAACTTAAAAGGCCTTAACAGTACAGGCCTTAGAAGTACATCCATGTTGTCAGTCATTCCAAGAATAGAATCAAGAGTCTTTGAATTAAGCATTCCACTTACACTCAGCGAGAATTATAAAAACTTTTACGTAGGTGCCTATACACGCATCGGACCCGTATTTTTCGGGTCTGACAACCTTGGAGGCTTGTTAAAAGTAGCTGGTGGCGGAGACTTCAAGGGAGCGGATATTTATGGTGGTGTTACCTTTGGCATTGGCCATTGCCATAAATGGTGGTATAACGATAACCAGGTCGACCCGGTTTACATGAATCCTGTCGATACAGAAAAGCTCGTCGAAAAGGATACCGTCAGGACAATCAAGCATGATACAGTTCGTATCACCAAAAAAGATACCGTTTACATCGATAAGAAAACAAGAGAAGTGATCAAGCCTGATACTGTAATTATTGAAAAGATCGTGAAGACAAAAGACCCTGAAAAAGATAAACAAATCGTTGCATTGAAAAAACAAGTCCAGGTATTAAATACCGAAAAGGCCCGTCAGGATACCGCTCTTTTGGCTTGCAAGAAATGCACCGAGAACCAGGTGAGGAACGAAGCGGAAATACGCAAACTTAAAAATGACATCCTATATGCCAACAGGAGAATAAAAGAGATGGAGGCAGAGATCATTGGCCTTAAATCAAAAAATCCTACAGAGCCAGTCAAGGGTAATGATGCAGAAAAGCTGGCCAGGGCACAAAGACAACTGGATAGTATCAATGTCGTAGTTATTGTACTTCGTGATGAACTCGAGAATTGCAAAAAGAATGCTTTACTCAACAATACCGAGTTGGTGAAAAAAGCTGAAGCCGGTAAAAACAAGGCTGAGAATGATGCGAGGTTGTTGAAAAAAAGGAATGACAGCCTCTTGCAGGTTTTAGTGACAAAGACTGCCGAGCTTGATAATTATAAAAAGAATTCAACCCAGAACAATGCCGACGTAGTCAAAAAAGCTGTAGCCGATAAGGCAAAGGCTGAAAATGATGCCAGGGTTGCCAGGAGACAGGCAGATAGCCTGACCCAGATCTTGATAGCTAAAAAAGCAGAGCTCGACAACTGCAAAAAGAACTCTACACTTAACAGTACTGAATTGGTCAAAAAAGCGGAAGCAGATAAGGAAAAGGCTGAAAACGATGCCAAGGTCGCGCGGAGACAGGCAGATAGCCTGGCCCAGATACTGGTGGCAAAAAATGTGGAACTCGAAAACTGCAAGAAAAATGCAGCCCAGTATGATGCAGAGGTAATCAAAAACAAAAAAGCCACCGAAGAGAATAACCTGCTGAAATCTGAAATAAGCGAAATGTCGAAGAACATTGCTAAACTCAATTCAAAAAACTACGCATTGACTTACAAGGTAGACAGCCTGATCAATGAATTGAAGAAATGCGGAAAAACCGGTAACAGCGATGATGCTGAACTATTGAAAAAATGCAAGGAAGCTAATGTTGAACTGAATGCGGAGGTATTGAGGTTAAAAACCATCGTTGAGGCCAGAGACAACTCACTTGACAGCATGAAAAATGTGGCAAAAAACCTGGAAAAGAAACAGGTGGAATTAAATGCCCAGATCACCAGGTTAAACACTGAGTTAGCCGATTTGAAAACAAAAGCGGGCAGTGCTAACTGTGACGAACTGCAAAAACAATTAGATGAAAAGAACGCCGAGATCAATAAATTAAAAACTGATGCGGTTGTTTTGCAGAACAAGATCAACACACTCAACAAGCAGTTATCAGAACAAAGGGAAGAATATAATTTCATGGTGAAACAAAACCAGCGTTGCAATCAAAAACTTGATAGCTGCCTGAAAGGCCTGAACCATACTGAGCCCCTGGACAATAAAGAACCGGATAATAAAGGCGGTGAAATTGACCCCGATAGCGGTTCTGACGAGGTGCATTCTTCAGCGCAAAAACTGGGAAAGGCATTAAAAATAGGAGGCGAGATCATCAATATCATCCAGAATACATCAAATACCAACGGCAGTTCCACACAGCCTTCCTCCGGGACAACTGAGCCAACAGGCAACGGCACCAATTCCAGGCCAAGCGAAACCACTTCAGGAACCAAAAATACCGGTTCCGGCAGCAGCAATGACAGGAATTCAAGCGGTTCGAATACTGCAACAAAAAGACGATAATATTTTGCAAATTAAAAAAATGTAATTATATTTGCACAATAATTTATATATTACAGTTTGTTGAGGGGCCCTAAAGCCCCTCAATTGTTATACAGGATTTATGAACGTGAGGCAGACATTAGAGTTTATTACCGCTGATATATTATCACAGCATGACGGTATTTTCCTGGTCGAGGTGACCCAGCAACAGGAACATTACGAATTTGTGCTTGATGGCGACAAGGCGATGGGCATTTATGACATCTCTTATTTCGCAAAGGAGATCAACAGGGCCGCCGATGAGCGTATGCCTGAAGCGCAATACAGCCTGGATGTGGCTTCCCCGGGTGCTGACAGTCCTTTAAAACTACTGAGACAGTATCCCAAACACCTCGGCAGGGAGTTCCAGGTAACGCTTATGGATGGCAACACGCTGAAAGGCAAACTGAACAATATTGACGGCGAGAAACTGACTTTCGAATATTACAAGAGCATCAAACCAAAGAAGAACGAGGCACCGGAAAACGTGACCATAGAATTTAATCAAATAAAACAGGCAAACATCATATTATCATTCAAATGACAACATCGCAGATACTTACCGTAAGAGGATTAGTCGACTCCTTTTCAGAATTCAAGGAATTTAAAAACATCGACCGCGCCACCCTGATGCGCGTACTGGAAGAAGTGTTCCGCAACATGCTTAAAAAAAGGTATGGCGACGACACCAATTTTGACATCATCATCAACACTGACCAGGGGGACCTGGAAATTTACCGTAACCGTCTGATTGTTGACGACGGGGAAGTTGAAGATGAGAACACCCAGATCAGCATAACGGATGCCCGTAAAATCGAGCCGGATTACGAGATCGGTGAAGAAGCCATTGACCAGGTGCCTATGGATTTTTTCGGCAGAAGGAATATTCTGGCCGCCCGTCAGACCTTGATGACCAAGGTGATGGAACTCGAGAAAGATGAATTGTTCAGGAAATACTCCGACCGTGTGGGTGAAATCACCACCGGTGAGGTTTACCAGATATGGAAAAAGGAAATCATGGTTTTGGATGATGAAGGCAACGAGCTTATCCTGCCTAAATCAGAAATGATACCGGCCGATTTCTATAAAAAGGGCGAAACCCTGAAAGCCATCGTTCATGAGGTGAGCATGCTGAATGGCTCTCCAAAGATCATACTTTCCCGCACATCCCCGGTTTTCCTGGAAAAACTGATGGAACTTGAAGTTCCTGAGATCCTGGACGGACTGATCACAATCAAGAAAATTGTAAGGGAACCCGGAGAAAGGGCGAAAATAGCCGTTGAGAGCTACGATGACCGTATTGACCCTGTCGGTGCCTGTGTGGGCATGAAAGGCAGCAGGATACACGGTATAGTGCGTGAACTGAGAAACGAGAACATTGACGTTATCAATTTTACAACCAATATTTCACTGTTTGTTCAGAGGTCATTAAACCCGGCCAAGATATCTTCAATCAGCATCAATGAAGACACCAAAAAAGCCAACGTATTCCTCGCACCTGACCAGGTAAGCCTGGCCATCGGTAAAGGAGGTTTTAACATCAGGCTGGCGAGCCGCCTGGTGGGTTATGACATTGAGGTATACAGGGAAGACGTTGAATTTGATGATTCTGATATCGACCTGGAAGAATTTGCGGACGAAATTGATGGCTGGATCATTGATGAGTTAAAAGCCATTGGATTGGATACTGCCAAGGCTGTCCTGGATATCCCGAACGAAGAACTTGTAAGCAGGACAGAACTCGAAGAAGAGACCGTTATAGAGATCAAGAAGATCCTGCAGGCTGAATTTGAAAAATAGCCTTATATAAACCTATTAAAAAAAGGGATTGTCATTGAATGGCAATCCCCTTTTTTTTGTTTACATCAAAGCGCCGACAATATCGTCAACACTCAAACCTTCTGCTTCGGCTTTATAGTTTTTCACCAGCCTGTGACGCAATACATTCAGTGCAATTGCCTTTACATCTTCAATATCCGGAGACAGTTTACCGTTCAGTAAGGCATGGCATTTGGCGCCCAATACAAGGAATTGTCCTGCTCTTGGACCCGCTCCATAACTGATATACTCATTCACTTTTGCAGTGGCCTTATCGGTACCGGGTCTTGTCTTGCTCACCAGGTTCACCGCATATTCCAGCACATTCTCGGCAATAGGCGTTTTTCTAACCAATGCCTGGAATTCAAGTATCTCCTGTCCGTTAATCACTTTTGAAGGCGTCAGGAATTTATTGGAAGTCGTGCTCCTGACTATATTTACCTCATCATCGAAACTGGGGTAAGTCAATACCAGGTTCAGCATAAAACGGTCGAGCTGCGCTTCAGGCAATGGATAGGTTCCCTCCTGCTCGATCGGGTTCTGGGTTGCCAATACAAAGAATGGACTATCCAGGGGATATGCCTTACCGCTTACAGTTACATTCCGCTCCTGCATGGCTTCCAGCAGTGCGGACTGTGTTTTGGGTGGCGTACGGTTAATCTCATCAGCCAGGATGATATTGCCAAATAATGGTCCTTTGATAAACCTGAATTGGCGGTTTTCATCCAATATTTCATTCCCTGTGATATCACCCGGCATCAGGTCAGGAGTGAACTGGATGCGATTGAATTTCAGGTCCAGGACTTCAGCGATGGTTTTTATCAATAAGGTCTTGGCCAATCCGGGTACACCTACTAAAAGGGAATGGCTGTTGCAGAACAGGGAGATCAATACCCCGTTGACAGCATCATTTTGTCCAACTATGACTTTAGCAATCTCTTTCTGTATGAGTTTGTATTTTTCGTTGAATTTTTCGGCCGTAGCTATGTCGTTCATGTTATTTTTTATTGTTTAGAGAAAGCCAGTCATCAAAATAGCCACAATAGATGTAAGACGTG
>JANWHK010000031.1 GCA_025450395.1 Bacteroidia bacterium | reverse complement strand
TTCCAGATCCTGTGCGAAAGTGGTTTATTACCAGGCGCCCTGTTGAGCAATACCAGCATGAAATTTATTTGCCAGAACGTTTACCTGAAACCTGAGAATACAAGTTTAAAAATCACTACCAGGCTCGAGAAGGGAAGAGCGCTTAAAATACCTATTGCACATGGTGAAGGAAGGTATTATGCGGATGCTGAAACCTTGAAAAGAATTGAGGATAACCAACAGGTGATGTTCAGGTATTGCTCAGCACAAGGCGAAGTGAATGAAGCTTCAAACCCGAATGGATCACTGAACAATATTGCAGGTATATGCAATGAAGGTAGAAATGTATTTGGCATGATGCCACATCCGGAGAGGTGCTCTGCCGAATATCTCCTGAACACCGACGGGAAGCAGATTTTTGAGAGCATCATGGAACAGGCCGGGGTATTGAGTTAACCCTTCGGGAGCCTCAGGGTGACAGTTGGCAAGAACGATACTTGTTGGTCAGGAGACCCAACAAGGGCGTGCGTTTTCATGGCATCATTACGATGCGTCTCCAGATTCTACAAACAATGAAGCCGCTATAGAATCGGCATACAATTTACCCTCCCTGCTGAGCGTGTAGGTTTCACCTTCTTTTACGACCATTCCTTCATTTGCATATTGCTCAAGCTGTTTTAACAAATCAGTAGTATCAAAACCGAAACCCCTGATCTTACCCAACTCCACACCCCAGACAGTCCTTAATCCCGTCATCAGGTATTCATTGTGTTTTTCGCTGTTTCCCAATATTTCCCTTTCCTCCGGCACCCTTCCTTCATTCACTGCCTGCACATACCCATTGAGGTCGGCAATATTCCATGAACGGCTTTCTCCATCAAATGAATGTGCTGAAGGTCCTAGACCGATATAGGGTTTGCCTTGCCAGTAGGAGGTATTGTGTTTCGCCATAAAACCCGGCCGGCAATAATTGCTGATCTCGTAATGCAACCACCCTTTTTTCGACAGGAATTCCATGGCACATATAAATTGTTCCGATGCGAGTTCATCGCTTGGCATCGGGTATTTTTGACTGTTCACCAGCTTTTTCCATGGCGTATTGTCCTCCAGGGTCAGGCTGTAACACGACAGGTGTTGTATATCATAGGCTACGGCTTTTTCAAGATTAAAGGACCATTCCTCCGCCGTGCTGCCCGGGATGCCAAAAATCAGGTCAATGCTGAGTTCAAAACCCATTTCCCTTGCCAGGAGTATGGCCTGTTCTGCCTGCTCTGCACGATGTGCCCTGTTCATCCATTTTAAATGGTGGTCAAAAAAACTCTGCACGCCCATGCTCAGGCGATTGATGCCCATGGCTTTCCATTTTTCAAGATTTTCCCTGCTAATGTCGTCGGGGTTTGCTTCCAGTGTCACTTCAGCCAGCTGCGGATAATTGCTGATCTTCATCACCTTGTCCAATAACCTTTGAATGAGTTCAGGAGCTATATATGAGGGTGTACCTCCTCCAAAATAAAGGGTTTCCAAATTAAAGGGCATTTTGTTGACCTTTAAATCAATTTCCTTCAACAGCGCATTGACAAGTTCCTCCGACTGCTTATTCCCGTTCTTAAAATAAAAATTGCAATAAATACAGGACTGCCTGCAAAAAGGGATGTGGACATAGATGCCGGACATACTGCAAAATAACGCTAATTAATTCATTTAATAAAATACAGATAAGGATTGGTTTAATGAAATAAGAATCTGCTTTTTAACCTAAATTTAAAAAGCATTTTGATATTAGAAAAACTTTCTTTTATTTTGTTCAACCTAAAATCCAACAAACTAATGATAATTATTGACAACATCCTGGTCCCTTTTGTAGACTCCCCATCTGCAATCGGAGCTTTAAAGACAGCAATTTACATATCGAATATTTACAAGGCTAAACTCCATGTGATTCACGTGATGACCGATAAAACCAATGATAATGTATTAGACCTTATCAAGGAAATCTGCACCCGTGAGAATGCCGTTTTTACCTTTATTGAAAGAAGTGGCAGTATACACAAGGAGATTATCAAGGCTGAGAAAGAGATCAACGCCAGCCTCATTGTTATGGGCGCATACGGGGTCACCGGCTGGCAGCAGTTGTGGGTCGGCAGCAATGCCTTTAAAGTGGTGAGCACCTCCCATTGCCCGGTGTTGACATTACAAGGCGATGTCAGTTCATTCAAGGGTTTCCGTAAAATCATGTTACCTTTGGACGACAGCGATGAAACAAGGCAGAAGGTCAATTGGGATATCACCCTAGCCAAAGCATTTGACGCCCATGTCCTGATTTTTAATACTTCAAAAGTAAGAGGTGATGAATCCAGGAAAAAACTGGCCCATTACGCAGCACAGGTTGAAATATTACTTGCCAAGGAAGGTATTAAGACCAGTTTCGACGAAAGTTATGGCAATAACATCGCCGAAGACTGTATCAAATTTGCCCAGATCCATAATTGCGACCTGATCACGATCATGACTGAGACAGAAAATACCAATAGTTTTTTCATGGGCACTTATGCACAACAACTGGTGAGCACTTCTACCATTCCTGTTCTGTGCATACATTCAAGATCTGTGGCTAAACCTACAGGGCTGGGATAATATCATGGTTCGACCCTTCGACAGGCTCAGGATGACAGGGAGAGCCTTCTAAAATCAAAAATCGTTGTTCCTTGTTCTTAAATCAAGAACCAATTTCTTTATTTACAAAATTCAGATTCTGATTAAATGCTGTCCACGGCTGCAGAATCGACAGCTTCCTTCTTAGCGGGTATTTCAGTGGCGACTGTTTTGCCTGAAAAAACCACTGAGGTCATGGTTAGTGAACCCGCTACAGCCTTATCATTGAAAAAACTCGCTTCGTCTTTTTCATCCTGCAAGGCCAGGGTATACAAAAGCGGTATATAATGGTCAGGGGTAGGAATGGCCAGCATTGCTGCCTTGCCCATTTCCTGGTAATTGATCAATGGCTTGTGGTTCTTATCGCTGATATGTTTCTTGAAATTTGTATTCATCTCAATCGCCCAGTCATATCCAAATCCGGTTTCATTCAACTTATCCCAGGCCACCATTCCCAGATTGTGTACCATATTGCCACTGCCGATGATGAGCACGCCTTTCTTGCGCAATTCCGCCAATTCCTTAGCGAGTTCATAATGGTATTGCATGGGTTTCCCATAATCAATGCTCAACTGTAGTACTGGAATATCTGCATCGGGATACATGTTTTTCACCACCGACCAGGTACCATGATCCAGTCCCCATTCATGGTCCAGGCCAACCGTTGTCTTCCTGACCATTTTTGCTGTTTCTGCAGCCAGGTCAGGGTTGCCGGGTGCGGGATATTGCACTGCAAACAACTCTTTCGGAAAACCACCGAAATCGTGTATGGTCCTTGGGGTCGGCATAGCGGTGATATAGGTGCCGCTGGTGAGCCAGTGCGCTGAAATACACAATACCGCCTTGGGTTTTGTAATTTCTTTTCCAAGTTGCCCCCATCGCCTGCTGAATTCGTTGTCTTCAATGCCATTCATGGGTGAACCATGACCGATAAACAGCACAGGGTGTTTTTCATCCTGTTCCGCCATCAGTCCTGTTAAATTGTTAAATGAGCCTAATGTGATCATGCCTGTTGTACCTGCTAATATTTTTAAAAACTGTTTGCGTTCCATTTCCCGAATCCAAAGTCTTACAAAGATACTGTCAATATTCGTTCCAACAAATATTCATTTTATCTATATACTGAAAACCAGACAGGTTTCTCGTCTCAAGACTCTAAACCTGACGGTTTGGCATAACTGATTTGCAAGCCGTTTTCCATGAAAAACCCGCGGCAATCAGTAATACAAATATAGAAAGTTCCAATATGATTTGTCCCTTTAAAATTGTATTTTTGCACCCACAATAATAATCATAGATATGCCTTATCCAGAAATGTTAGTTACCCCCATGAGAGCCGAGTTGACCAATGTCGGTTTTACTGAATTAAAAACGCCCGAAGAAGTTGAAAATATAGTTCCAAAAACTGAAGGCGTCAGCCTGCTGGTTGTTAATTCTGTTTGCGGATGCGCCGCAGGAGCTGCCCGTCCGGGTATCATACGTTCCCTTACCAATGAGAAGACTCCAACCAAGTTGTTCACCGTATTTGCAGGACAAGACCTCGACGCGGTAGCCAAGGCAAGGGAATTCATGCTGCCATACCCTCCTTCATCCCCTTCTGTAGCCCTTTTCAAGGACGGAAAACTTGTTCATTTTATCGAAAGGATGAATATAGAAGGCCATTCTGCTGAACAGGTATCCGAGCAGTTGAAAAAGGCGTATAACGAATTCTGTTAAACAAGTTCAACTGTTCCTGCTACAAGACTTTCAGGTTTCACCAGGTCCCTGATATTTCCAATCTTCTTTAAGGAAAACATTACGTTTTCAAGCATTTTCTGGCTGATGCGGAAATCGGTATTCCAATCCGTGCTGTAGAACCATGTCAGCGCGTCCTCCGGTTTCATGTCAAAATTCGCGAGTATCATGTCGATGCTGTTGTTTGCCTTCATAAATTGCTTGCAGGTAAAATTGATGATTTCCAAGAGTTTATTAATGACTCCCCCTTTTTCCTGCAGGGCTTTATCTGTGGCCACGACCTGGAAACAGGACCATGGGGTGATGAACTCGCCTATCCGGTTGATCTCACCGCGGTCTATATAAGGCTTGGTCGTGTATTTCTCCCAGAAAAAAACATCTGAATTCCCGGCCTGGAGTGAAGGTATGGCACCCTTGATATTCTCAACCGGCACAAAATCAACCTGTTCAATGTGTTTACCCCTCACTTCTGCGTCTATCATGGCCATCAGGTGACTGCCACTGCCAAAGCGGCTGATGGCATACCTTTTCCCTTCACATTGGCCTATATTCTCAATTCCTGAATCATTTCCTGTATGTATACCCCAGATCAGGGGCGAACTGACATATTGTTTAACGATTTTAGCCTCCAGACCATTAATAATGGCGGATACAGCACCTTCCGTCAGCAGTATCGCCACATCTAATTCATTGTTTTTCAAGGCATTCACCATCGCACCCGTGCCGGCATCATAATAAGTCCACTGAAAATCGATGTCCTTTTGGGTAAAAAGGCCATATTCTCCGGCCAGTTTCCATGGCAGGTTAAAATGTTCAGGAACTCCCCCGATGCGGATTGTTTGCATGACTACAAAAATAGTACTTTCCCACCCTATGCCCTAGACCCTATACCCTAGCCCCTGTCCTCTCGAACATTTATCATAAAAACATTTGTTTTATCCTTAAAAATACGTACATTTGCAGCCCTTAAAATAAAATAAGTAATACAAAAAGTATGAGTTTAGTCAATTATGAATCTGCAATCATATTAACACCCGTACTGTCTGAAGCGCAAATGCAAGAAGCCGTAAAAAGCTACAGACAGTTGGTTGCAGAGCACGGTGGCAGCATGGTGAATGAGACCAATTGGGGTCTTACCAAGCTAGCCTATCCGATTAGAAAAAAATCCACCGGCTTCTATCACTTCTTCGAATTCCAGGCACCACCTGAGTTTGTTGCGCTCATCGAGACAACTTACCGCAGGGATGAAAGGATTCTTAGATTCTTAAACACCAAGTTGGACAAACACGCCATCATTTTCAACGAAAGAAAGAAAAAGGGCGAAATTGCACCGGCAGCTAAAATCGTTAAGGAGGACGCAAAAGTATGAGCAAGACAGCAAGTAAACCAGCAGGCAAGTCCGCTGCACAGGACAATTTTAACTTTAACAGTCAACAGGCTGCACAGATCATCAGGAAAAAATATTGCCGTTTCAAGAAACACAATATTAAGTACGTTGATTACAAGGATGCCAATTTCCTGTTAAAGTTCATGAACGAACAAGGTAAGATCCTGCCTGGTAGGATCACTGGAACTTCAGACAAGTATCAGCGCAAGGTGGCTACTGCAGTGAAACGCGCGCGTTTCATGGCGATATTGCCTTATGTTGCAGACGGTTTAAAATAATTAAAGGAGGAACAAGAAATGGCAAACATGAAATTAATCTTAACCCAGGACGTTAGAAGCCTAGGACATAAAGACGATGTGGTAGCAGTGCGTCCCGGTTATGGTCGCAACTACCTTATCCCGCAGGGAATGGCTAAAATGGCCACTGAATCAGCGATGAAGATGCTGGCTGAGGATGTTAAACAAAGAGCGTTCAAACAAGACAAGATCAAGAAAGACGCAGATGCTTTATCTACGAAACTTGAAGGTGTGAAAGTGACCCTGAAAGCTAAAACCGGCACCAGCGGTAAAATTTTCGGTTCAGTAACAACACTGCAAGTGGCTAATGCCCTTAAAGACATGGGAATAGAAGTAGACAGGAGGAAGATCGTTTTCTCTGAAGATCCTAAAATGCTCGGTGATTACAGGGCTACTATTTCCCTGCACAAAGAGGTTACGAAGGAAATCAATATTGAAGTGGTCGCTGAATAAGCAACACTTGTCGATGATATTAAAAAGGGATGAAATTTTTCATCCCTTTTTTCGTTGTTTGAATTAGGTATACAATTTGTGTATATTCGAATAATATTTATAATGATTAACCATATTTCAAAGGCACTGTTTTTACTGTTCATAACAACTTTTGCTTTATCAACACATGCCCAGACCTCCAATGCAAAACAAAAAGGGCTTTTGTGGCAAGTCACCGGTAAGGGACTCAAAAAGCCAAGTTATGTCTATGGCACGATGCACGTGAGCCAGAAAATCGCATTCCACCTGGGTGACTCTTTTTACATCGCCCTTTCAAACAGTGATATTGTGGCTCTCGAGCAGGACCTCGACAGCGTGATACACCGCTGGATATCTGAAAATGATTTCGACAAGCCTGAAGATGCCTTCAAGGTGTTCAAGCGCAACAATTACGAATTCCTGAATCTCTACAATTTTACCCTGAACAGTTATGACAAGGAATTGCTGGCCAGGAAATTAAGCGCAGAGGTAAGAGAGGTCAACTACCTGCTGAAACGCGGGGAACAGGACGATTTTGAGGAAGACGCGTGGCTGGACCTGTATATTTACCAGATCGCCAAAAAACTCGGCAAGGGATTCACAGGTGTGGAGGGCTTTGAGGAAAGCAGGGAACTAGTGAAAAAATCGCAGAAGGAACCCAAGGATGCCAAACAGAAAAAACCAAGACGATATAATTACAAATTGGGACAACAGGTTGCAGAAGCATACCGCAAAGGAGATATTTATATGCTGGATTCCATAGACAGGATGACCGAGAGTGAACATTACCTCGAATATATGCTGTATAAAAGGAATGCCAATATGGTGCGCAGGATGGATTCCATCATGCAGCTGGGTAAATCCCTGTTTACAGGCGTAGGCTGCTCCCATTTGCCCGGCAACAAGGGAGTACTGCAGATGCTGGTGGATATGGGTTACAAGGTGAGACCGGTTCAAAGCATTGCCCTTGAAAAAAGCAAGATGGCCAAAAAATTCGAGGACAAGAAACTGAAGCATACTTACACTATGCACAGCTCTGAAGACGGGCTGATCTCAGCAAGTTTACCTACCAGGCTCACTAAAGTGAACGACAACAGTTACTATACTTCATACCTGAGCCCTGACCTGGCCAACGGGTATTATTACCAGATAGAGAAAATCGCCTGTAATTCCGTTTTCTCGGGCAAGAGTCCCCAGGATATTCTGCTGGTGATAGATACCATGATATTCGAAAATATACCCGGCGAGATAAGCTCCAAAAAGAATATCAGTTCAAACGGGTTCCAGGGTATAGAAGTAGTGACTGAATTAAAGACGGGTGACCTGAACCGTTTCCAGATACTGGCTTCACCATTTAATGTCTACATCATCCGGATGTCGGCCAAAAAAGATTTTGCAACCTCTTCTGATGCCGACGCATTTTTCAAGTCCATAAAAATAAACGAGGG
>JANWHK010000030.1 GCA_025450395.1 Bacteroidia bacterium | reverse complement strand
TTTGCGTCTATTAGTGTATAATATCTAAAACCTGAACAATTTATTTATGAAAAAATTACTACTTATTTTGACCATTTGCCTTACCTGCACTCCTTTTTATTCCGAGGCTGCCTGTAACTGGAAAAATAAAATCACGTCTTTCATTGTCAGGGATTCCTGTGGAGCGGCCTATAAACAGATCTTTGGCAAGGTCACCCTCAGCTCTTCAGCCAATATCACCTATAGCTGGAAAGTTGTGAACAGTACTGTCAACTGGACCAATACCGGTTCTACCTACCTGTATTATCCGGGTTCAAACGGCACTTATACAGTATGCCTGACCCTCAAGGATGTGGTGAATAAATGTGATACCACCATCTGCCAGTCTATCAGTTTCAATTGCCTTCCGGTCTGTCAATGGTATAGGCAAAATGTTTATCTGCGTGGCTGGGATAGTTGCAAGTCCAATGGAGTTTGGGGAAACTCTGTTGGCGGTCTCTTGTTTACCAATAACAACTGGGTCAGCAAATACAAATACCAGTGGAAAGTCAACGGTACTATTATACACGATACCAGTTCCTACATGAACCACACTATCACTACCAATGGCACCTATGTGGTGTGCGTGAAAGTAAGCGATACAGTCAACAATTGTGATACCACCATTTGCCAGACCTTCAATGTGACCTGCATCTCCAATTGCAACTGGAAAGGCAGGGCGCCGAATCTAAGTGCCTGGGACAGTTGTCATATAGGCAATAAACAATACCATGTGATGGGTGGCATCAGTTTCAATGGAAACTTTTCAGGTAAATACCCTTGCGTGTGGAAGATCAATGGTACCACGATATCCGGAAGCGGACCGGTTTTTCAATACCCGGTAACCCAGAATGGCACTTATACGGTTTGTGTCAAGGTGAGGGATACTATCAAAAACTGCGATACGACTTTCTGCAGGACAGTAGTAGTCAATTGTCTTCCATGCGGTAAATGGAAAAGCCAGATCGCATCTTTTCATGCGTACGATACGTGCGACCAATACCCGGGTAAAGTATACGGCCGTGTTGACGGTTTAATGGGCAGGGTGACGATGACGAATACTTCCAACTATTACAAGTATAAATGGACCATCAATGCCGTAACAGTCAGCACCTTAAGCGGTTTTTTACAATACCTTCCAAACGGCACCTATACTGTTTGCCTGACCATTACGGATACTGTCACTAAATGTGATACGACTTTATGCAAAACGATTGTATTCATTTGCAAATCCTGCACCAATTGGAAAAGCGTCATCAAGCATTTGCACCTGAACGATACGTGCGACCAATATCCCGGCAAGGTATATGGCCGTGTTGACGGTGTTACCGGCCTGTTGACCATGCCGAATTATTCAGATTATTTTTACTATAAACTCAAGTGGACCATAAATTCGGTACCTCTTAACGGTTCTTCTGCCAGGATGGATGAAACACTACCCAATGGGACCCATACGGTCTGCCTGACTATACGCGATACGGTTAAACAATGCGATACAACTGTTTGCAGGACCATCACGGTGAATTGTGCACCCTGTGCGCCATGGAAAAGCCGTATTGCTTACTTCAAGGTGAGCGATTCCTGTGGCCCTTCTAATAAATTCCTGTTTGGAAAAATCATTCTCTATTCTTCAGCCAATATCACCTATAGCTGGAAAGTGATGGGCAGCACTATCAACTGGACGAGTACCAACTCCACCTATATGTATTACCCCGGTTCAAATGGAACTTATACAGTATGCCTGACCTTGAAGGATAAGGCTAAAAATTGTGATACAACGATTTGCCAGACCGTGAATTTCAATTGCCTGCAGCCTTGTAAATGGTATAAACAAAACATTTATCTCCGAAGCTGGGATAGTTGCAAGTCACGCGGGAATTCGGAAAACTCCATAGGTGGCACCTTGTTCACCAATGGAAATTATTTCAGCAAATACAAATACCAATGGAAGATCAATGGCACTGTCGTAACGGGTAACACCGGTGATTTCCATTATCTGCTGAATGCCAATGGCACGTACATCATGTGTGTAAAAGTGACTGATTCCGCCAACAATTGCGATACGACGCTTTGCCGAACATATACTGTCAACTGTATCAATAATTGCAACTGGAAAGGCAGAAAGCCTGTTCTTTACACCTCGGATAGTTGCAATTTGAGTAGCAAAACCTATATAATTACGTGCGGTATCAGTTTTAATGGCTCCTATTCCGGGAAGTATCCATGTGAATGGATGATCGCCGGCAACAAGATGCCTGGAAGCGGACCTGTCATTTCATGCTACATCAGTGCTAATGGCACCTATCCGGTCTGTGTAAAAGTCAGGGATACAATTAATAATTGTGATACGATTTTCTGCGGTACTGTCGTGGTCAATTGTATTCCGTGCGGTCCGTGGAAAAGCCAGATCACCAATTTTTATGTCAACGATACGTGCGACCAGTACCCTAACAAGATCTATAACCGCCTTGATGGGGTGGTAGGTTGGGTGACCCTGTCAAGTTCCGCTCCATCCTCCCGCTATAAATACAAATGGACTGTCAATTCAGTCCAGGTATCCACCTCTTCAGGGATAGCCCATGTACTGAAATCAAATGGCACTTATACAGTATGCCTGACCATACGCGATACGGTGAACCAATGTGACACGACCCTGTGCAGGACTGTTTATGTCTATTGTTTTCAATCGGGTCTGAGCTCTTTGCAGAAACAGCAAAATTTGCTGAATATTTATCCGAACCCTGCAGGCAATGTTTTCCGGTTCGACTGGAATGGCGAGGCATGCACGTACGAATTGTCAGATGTACTGGGACATCAGATCAGCAGAGGAACTGTTGAGAATGGTATCAACACGATATCTTCCGCCGGGCTCCTGAATGGTGTTTACTGGATAAGGATCTATACTGCAGAAGGGGTGATGCATGGTAAGGTGATGGTAAGTCATTGAATACTGGATAATGGATTATTGATAATTGATAATTGATAATTGATAATTATCAATTCCCGGATCGGTGGGTATTTCGCAAGGATGTAGGGGCAGAACATTTTCTGCCCTATTCTAAACGAAATATTGATATGAATTGTAGCGGTTTGAGTTTTTCTATCGACCGAAGGTAATTGTAATTTGTAATTTGTAAATTGTAATTTGTAATTTGTCAATTGTAAATTAAAACTGCCTCAGCCATTTTTCAGCACTTTCATGATCCGTAAAGAATTGTACAGGATAAATTTTCTTGAGCAACATCATATAAAAGTTAGCACTCAGTTTTTGGGCAAATGAATGCACCACAATCGCTTCAGCTATGATCTTGCTCTGCCTGATATTGTTTTCTTCAACCATCAGGAACCGTGCCTCCTTTGATATTTCCGTATGTTCACCGAGGATCAAAAGTTTTTTCAAGCGGTGTCCTTCTGTAAATTCATCCAGCACCTTGTAGATTTCCTTTACCCCATCCCTTTCCACCGTGACATGGTCGATAAACTCCAACTCCAACGTGCGCTTATTGATCATTTTAAGCGATTTCAGTACCCTGGCTACTGCTTTTACATGTTTAATCATTCAATTGTAATAGAAAACTCAATACAAAGATATGTATTTTCATGTTAATTAAGACTAAATGATGCATTGTCACCCATTGGCTCTCAATGGATTGTCACATTGTCATCCTGATTAATTATTTGCAGCCCCTGCATCTATCCAGCAAACAATCTTGTTTCTATCATCATCAGTCATTACACTGTTCCTGGGCATTGTACCATTGGCGACTGCAGTGCGTATTCGCGATTTTGCGGCATTGACCTCGTTGTAATTGGTCAATGGGCCCGGACCATTCTGGCTTCCCGGGGCATGACAACCCGAGATGGCGCACCTCGATGCAATAAGGGGACTGACATCCGTAGCAAAAGATTTGGCCCCACCGCTGCAATCAGGTGTATAGGCCTTTTTTTCCTTTTTACAGGTTACCAGCATGAATATCATACTGAGCAATATCATAGATTTTAACTTCATATTACGGGATTTTTTGACAAAGGGACGGACAAATATACAAATTCCTGACTGTTCGTGAAATTTTTCACGGAAGCAATACATGATTCGTCTAAAAGTGCAAATTTTTAACTGCCTTTTTGTCATTTAAAACAAAAATTGTATTAATATTGTTGTTAATTAGAAATTATGGATCAAGGAAACGAATTTAAAAAATACGCAAGCAAACATTTAGGGCTGAACAGCCTGATGGTGGACCGTTATATCACGAATGCCACTCCTACTGTGATCACGAACCTGACTCCCAACATTATTGAAGAAAGGCCATTGAATATTGCCGCCATGGATATATTCTCAAGGTTGATGATGGACAGGATCATCTTTTTGGGTGTACCCATCAATGATGAGGTTGCCAACATCGTCATGGGCCAGCTTTTATTCCTGGAAAGCACCAATCCCAACCGCGATATACAGATTTACATCAACAGCCCCGGAGGCAGCGTATATGCCGGTTTAGGCATTTATGACACCATGCAGTATATTACCAGTGATGTCAGCACGATTACAACCGGTATAGCGGCCAGCATGGCTGCGGTATTGATGTGTGCAGGGGCCAAGGGCAAGCGCACAGCACTGAAGCACAGCAGGGTGATGATACACCAGCCACTTGGCGGTGTACAGGGACAAGCCACTGAAATTGAAATTACCTATAAGGAAATATCCAAACTGAAAAAGGAACTTTACGATATTATTGCCCTGCACAGCGGACAAACTTTTGAAAAAGTTGAAAAAGACAGCGACAGGGATTACTGGATGACAGCGGAGGAAGCAAAAGCCTACGGTATGGTGGATGAAGTATTGGTGAGAACTAAAGATAAAAAATAAATAATGGCAGGCAAAAAATCAAGTTCCTTCTGTTCCTTCTGCGGCAAGCCCAAAGAGGAAGCAACAATGCTGATCTCAGGTATTGAAGCCAATATTTGTGACGCTTGTGTTGAACAGGCCTCCAAAATTGTGGATGTGGAACTTGGAAGCAGCAGCAAGACAAGGAAGTCCTCTTCGGACCTCCATATCAACCTCTTAAAACCAACAGAGATCAAGAAACACCTGGATGAATATGTCATAGGACAAGACCAGGCTAAAAAAGTGCTTTCAGTCGCTATTTATAACCACTATAAAAGGATTATGAACAGCAACGAAAAAGACGATACTGAGATTGAAAAATCGAATGTATTGCTGGTGGGGGAAACGGGTACGGGTAAGACATTATTGGTAAGGACACTCGCGAAAATACTCAAGGTGCCTTTCTGCATCGCAGATGCCACTGTGCTGACCGAAGCCGGCTATGTAGGAGAGGACGTGGAAAGCGTAATCTCCAGGCTTTACCAGGCCAGCGACTATGATGCGGATGCAACACAAAGAGGTATTGTCTACATCGATGAAATAGACAAGATAGCCCGCAAAGGCGACAATCCTTCCATCAGCAGGGATGTGAGCGGCGAGGGTGTTCAGCAGGGTTTGCTAAAACTGCTGGAAGGTACTGTAGCCAATATTGCACCTGAAGGTGGCAGAAAACATCCAGACCAGAAATTTGTAAAGATCGACACCCGGAATATACTGTTTATCTGTGGTGGGGCTTTTAACGGTATAGACCGTATCATCGCCAAAAGGTTGAACAATTCGGCTATTGGTTTCCTGACTCAAGGAAAAGACAGGACCCACGACAATGAACTGATTGAACAGATTGCGCCTTCAGACCTGCGTTCTTTTGGTTTAATACCTGAGATAATCGGAAGGATGCCGATGATCACCTATTTGCAGCCACTCGACAGGGATGCGCTTAAAAACATACTCCTGAAACCTAAAAATGCCTTGCTCAAACAATATATCAGGCTGATGGATATTGAAGGCATCAAGCTGGTGTTTGATAAAAAAGCCATCGACCTGATCGTCAGCAAGGCGGTTGAATTCAAGCTCGGCGCAAGGGGATTGAGAACCATCTGCGAAAAGCTGATGCTGGACGTGATGTATGAGGCGCCGTCAAAGAATGAAAAGGAAATTACCATCACTTCAGAAATGGTGGTGAGTAAGCTGGCGGATCTTGACGATACCAAAGCCGCCTAAATCCATTTACAAGTTACAAATTACAATTTACAAGGGGGCATTACGATAAAAAAAGTCCCCTAGGCAACCTTTTGGCCTGTTTTCTATTCTATGGTATAAACACCACAGCCTCTCTATTAACTTTTATCCTTCTATGAAACTAAACACTAAAACATCACTGAAAACCTTTGGCCTTTTTGCTGCCCTGCTCCTGTCAGGTTATGCCGCCACCGCACAATGTTATATCAGCACTACGGGCCCGTTATGTGTAGGCGAGCCAATCGGCTTCAATTGCAATACCACCGGTGGATCCAACTTTATGTGGGATTTTAACAGCCAGGGCACCAGTACCATTGGGTGCAATCCTGCATTTATTTTTTCAACCCCAGGAAATAAAGTCATATCATTCACCATGAAACTCGCCAATGGGCAGACCTGTAGTTCTTCACTTACTATTCTTGTCAAGGCAAAACCTGTTATCAGAGTTACCAGGATTTCCAACTTCAGGCAGTGTTTCAAAAACAACAGTTTTTGTTTCAGGGACAGCAGCACTGCAGCTACCGGGGACAGTATTTGTAAAACAACAATACAAATTGACGATGGCACACCGTATGTCTTTTACGGCAAGGGACCGAGGACATTCTGCCACTCATTCCAGGATCCGGCCGGAGGCACTTACGGCATGACAGTCAAAGTTGAAACCTGCAGCGGATGTGTTACAATAACCAGGGTGAATGGCATAGCAAAAGTGGACCCTTCGCTGCAACTATCATTCTCCTCACTGCAACCAAAACGCTGTGACAGTGTGCTATTATGTGTAACCAATAATTCAAAGGTTTCACTTGATAGCATCCAATCATTCTCATGGGATTGGGGCGATAGTACCGTCACCAACGGAAATAAAAATACGCCTTCACTTTGGAAAACACAGGTATGCCATTGGTTCAAGACCCAGGGTCCCAGGAATGGGGAATTTGATACCAAACTGACAGTTACCAACAATTTTGGCTGTACGGAAGAATTCACTTTCAATTTCTCGGCTATGAATGTACTGAATCAACCTGTCATCCTTGCAGATTTTGATTCGGTCTGTTCTTCAAATGCCGAGATTTCATTCAGGCTGAAAGATGGTCCAATAGTTGGCGCTGCCAATCCATTATTCACATTCGAACAGCCGTTTATCCCCGCGAATATCAGTCGCAACTGGACAGGAAAGCATAAATTCATGGGCCCCGGTGTATACAAGATTAACTTTAGCTATACGCATACAATACCCGGTTGTGGCCGTACCATATACGATACCATACTCGTAATAGGACCTCAAAGCATCATAGAAGGCCCTGCCTCAGCAGGCATGAATTTTATAGCCGACTCACTTCGTTACCAATGTGTCATACAGGATACAGTCAGGTTCGGCAACTTCTCCAAATTCTATCACAACGATCCCAACATGACAGATGATGACAGCACCTATACAGACCTCACTGGATTTAACAAACCACTGGGCCATAAATTTTCAGGAACCGGTAACCAGGTGTCACTAAAGGCAAACCCCCAGAACAGGGGTAACAGTCATGTGAACAGGATGTGGGATTTTGACGATGATTATTGCGAAAAATGCACCACCGACATCAACAAAGGCATTAACATGAACAAGAATTGCCGGTACAGCAAGGATTCTTTACCCCAACACTGGTATACGCCGTGGGATGAGATCTACCTGAAAAAATTCAGCTCGAAACCGGAATATGTAAGCCGTTATGATGTTGATTCCGGGCTATTTTACCAGAGAAATTTATGGAGCGATGATACGGTCGCCATCATCAGGGATACCATACTTTATTATGGTGATAACCCAACTGCCATCAAGGCCAAGGATTCTGTCGTCTATAATACCATCACGAAAAAAGTAAAAGGGCCTAAGGAGATCAGGGGCATTTCCAGGACCGATTTCAAGTATGTGACTACCTTTAGACTCGAAGCCGGTGATACGGTCTATACCGACAAGAACGACGGCTTACCACCAAACAGGTGGATAGGTCCGCGTTATCTCACTTTGTTGCCGGGCTATTCATTGGATATAAAAAATAAAACAGATAAGGCACTTTATCATATCTGGATTGAATTTTACCAGGATACAATTTCACGTCACTTGCTGGAAAGTTCCCATAAGGTATGGAAATTGGAAAGGGTCAAGGGATTCAAGGTTGGTGACAGCGTCAATGCAGCCGCTCACCGCCAGAAATTTTATTCCGGCAGCAAGGTCAGGTGTTTTAATGTCAAACTCACGCATAAGGATGTAGTTCATCCGATGGCCTGCGCCAGCGAGGTGACAGCTACACTTTCCCTTCAACCACCAAGTGCAAAAAAACTCAGGAAATCGGGTGTGCAATGCCTGGGCGGTGACCAGGGCACTTATGGTATCACCTTTATATTGGATGAAACCAAACCCGGTTGTTCAAGGACCTGGGCCGAGATTAATTTTGATACAGCAAAGGACAAAAATGCATGGGTTAAGGCCATTGGTAAAAACCTTGGTCCCGGAGCTATTTCTGCAGGCGGATTACCACCTGTCAATCCACCTTACGGAGTTCCTTTAAGTGGGTACAATGGTTTAGCCCCTAACAGGTTCTCTACACAGTATACGTCAAAGATGATCAAGGATACCTTTAACGGGTATGTGAATGTCGGCCTGATCATAGGCAACGGCATCTGGTCAAATGGCAGCTATCCGCAAATGTGCCAGGACACAGTGTACTATGAGAAATTCGCGAAGTTCCCGATGCTGGACAACAGGTTCAGGATTGTGAAACCAAAAGAAGGAAACAAGTTTAACAACGACTATACACATATATGCAGGAAGGATACCCTCAGCCTGAGCACCATGGGTTGGAACAGGTCCAACATGCTGGATATAAAAACCGCATCGTGGTCATTGACAAGTGCGAATGTCGGAAAATACTACGACAAATATCATGTCTTAAGCGTCGATGAAACCTATAACAGGTTTGTGAGTGTGCATCCTGACACGACATACCTGGTTGACAAACTGACCGTGCTAAAACGCAGTTCATTTGGCGGAAAGATCGATACCATGGAGAAACAGGAAATCAGAATCGCAAAAATTACCCAATGGCATACCGAGGCTGATATATCGAATGTATATGAGCAGGTGAAGATGATATTGGATGCAGCCAAGGTTGACATTTCTGAACTTTCACCTTCACAATTGGCAAAACTGGTATGGAATGGAAAAGGCATAATTGGAAAACCTTACACCAATTCAAGAGGTATTATCGATACAACAGGATTTGGCAAACTTATCATTTTTACAACAATTGCCGATCAAAAACAGACACTGCATTACCGCGACACCTCCTTATTGCCTATCAACAAAACAAAAGGTGCCGATGGCAAGACCTATAACGCCTATTCCCTTGTACCACAATATACAGGTGTTTATACTGCAAATTTTGAGTTGAACAAAAATACACCCGGCACTTGTCCTAAAGTGAAAGGTGCCGGCAAAAAAGTGATTGTTGGATTTTATGGCCTCTCGGATTTTACAGATACCATCATTTGTCATGGGCAGCAGGTAAACACACATCTTGAATTCCGGTATTTTGAAGTATATCCGGAAATTACCTTCCGTTTATTGGATCCGGTAGATTACTGGGCCAACAGGATACAAGAAGCAGGGAATGTCAACAGAGAAGGTTATACCAGAACTGACCTCAGCAAAGCCGACGATGATAAGACAAAACCGCTGACCATCTTTGGAGCATTCCCATATATGATCTCAGGTTTGGCCAACAAACCAAATCGGATACTTCAATTAGGTGGATTGACAGGTGGTATATATTATGATAAGGATACAGGTGACATGTACATCATCAGGACTGCCGCTTCTGATAGTTTCGGTTGCCCGGATACTCTCACACAGGAAATTTTCACAACTGCTGCCAGGGCAAAATTCAGGCTTAAACAGACACCTGTACAATGCAATACCGTCGTTGAGTTTTTTGATTCTTCCTATGTAATTGACGCCCATAAGGTAAAATACGGAATCGCTTCAGACAGAATCATCAAGTGGACACTCTCATGGCACGACATGAGTATTCCTGTTACACAAACGTTTTTTGATTTTATGCCCAACGGAATTAAATATGAATTTAAAAATCCTGGCCGTTACATAATCACGTTAAAGGTTGAAAGTGAATTGGGATGTGTAAAATCTGATACTGTATTAATACATATTCCCGGCCCCATAGCATTGTTCGATACCTTGATAAAACGCAAGTACTGCATCGGCGAAAAAGTGAATTTCAAAAATTTAAGCAGATACCAAAGGAAAGACAGCAGTGAATGGGTATGGAGCTTTGGTGACGGAATTTATGACAAGCAGTTTGACACCATCACCAGCAGCAATGATACGATGTCGCACCGTTACCAGCAAGCAGGAACATACAACGTCTTCCTTAATGAATTTTACAAGAAAAATATTGGTACGAGTTGCAAGGTCACATTTCCGGATACCTCCAATGGATGGGACCCATTATTCACACTTGAAGTCATTGATTGCGATACTACCGGTATCAATCATCATGTTTTTGTAAAAGATGTGAAAATGTATCCCAACCCTGCACACAACCGATTGACGATTACAAGCAAGGAAAAAATCGAGATTATTATCACGGATGCCATGGGCAAAACGATAAGGACTTTCATGAATGAAGGCGAGCAAACCATTGACCTGAAAAACCTGTCACCGGGATTGTATATTGTAACGACGGGGAACAGGCAGATGATTGGGAAGCTGATTGTGGAATGATGAATTATGAGTTATGAATGATGAATGATGTACTGCTTAGAGGTAGAGGTTGCCACATGCCGGCTTAGGCCGGCATTCGCAATGACGGTTTTCATAAGGAATATCCGTAAGATAGTTGCCCGCGCCCTGAGACCGACGGGAAGCACTCCCGATGCTTTCATCGGGATGCCGCAGCCAAAGGGCCGATAGCTATCGGCCGAGGATCAGGCGCCCAAAAAAACTCCTTTGTTATTGCCAAATTTGCTTTAATTTAGCACTTCTTTTTTCATTGCAGACTCCTGAAGATATATTGAAACAATATTTTGGCTACGATACGTTCAGGCCATTGCAGAAGGATATTGTCGAAAGCGTTATCAATGGCAGGGATACCATCGCTTTATTGCCAACCGGTGGTGGCAAGTCCATCTGCTTCCAGGTGCCTGCCCTGATGAAAAAAGGGGTTTGCCTGGTGGTGACTCCATTGATAGCCCTGATGAAAGACCAGGTGGAAAACCTGAAAAACCGGGACATCATGGCTGTGGCACTTTACAGTGGCATGAGCCGGAGGGAAATTGAATTTGAACTCGAAAACTGTATCAACGGCAAATATAAATTCCTGTATGTGTCACCGGAAAGGTTGCTCAGCAAACATTTTATCGACTATGCCCTGAATATTGACCTGAATTTTATAGCGATAGATGAGGCGCATTGTATCTCGCAATGGGGTTATGATTTCAGGCCTCCGTATTTGCAGATCGCCGACTTCAAGTCAAAATTCCATAACATCACAACGATAGCACTCACCGCTTCGGCCACCAAGGAAGTTGTGAAGGATATCGAGAAAAAACTGGAGCTGAACAAAGTACAGATATTCGAACAGAGTTTCACAAGGAAAAACCTGGCCTATATTGTTCAGGAAGAAGAAAACAAGTTCCAGAAAATTATTTCCATCTGTGAAAAATTAAAAGGCACCGGACTTGTATACGTCAAAAGCCGCAAAAAAACCACTGAGATAGCCAGGATGCTTCAAAAGAAAAACATCAGTGCAGACGATTACCATGCCGGACTTGAAGCGAAATTGAGAACCCAAAAACAGGACGACTGGAAAAAGGGCAAGACCCGCGTGATGGTGTGCACAAATGCATTCGGTATGGGCATTGACAAAGGCGAGGTGCGTTTCGTGATCCATGAACAGAAACCTGACACGCTTGAAGCCTATTACCAGGAAGCGGGACGCGCAGGCAGGGACGGGCTCAAGTCGTATTGTATCCTGTTGCACCACGAATCGGATTACCTGGACGATGCAAGGAATATAGAAAATAAATATCCTTCACCGACGGATATTTCAAGGGTGTATGAGTTGATTTGCAACTACCTGCAGGTGGCGGTCGGTTCAGGTCAGGGAACAAGTTACAATCTAGAGATCAATGAACTTTGCAATTATTATGGCATCAGCGCTACATTGGTTTACAATGCACTCAAGATACTCGAAAGCGAGGCGTACTTCCAGACCACTGAATCGCTGTATGTGCCCTCACGACTGAAGATATTATGCTCTTACCAGGAATTGTATGAATGGCAGCTCAAGCATGAAAGTGTTGATGCGCTGTTTAAAATGATGCTGAGGTCGTACGGCGGCCTGTTTGATTTTTATACAAATATTTACGAATACGAAATTGCAAAAAGGCTGAAAAAAACTGAAAAGTGGGTCAAGGAACAACTGCTGCAATTACATTCGATCGGCCTTGTGGATTATATCCCGCAAAACACCAAACCGCAGATCGTTTTTCTCGAAAACAGGTTTCCATCCATCTATATCGCCAATGAAAAAATTGAATTCCTGAGGGCCCGCTATAAAGAAAAACTCGAACATGTAAGGGCATTCATTGACAACAAAAGCGTCTGCAGGTCGGCCCAACTGGTGACTTATTTTGGCGAGACCAATGCGCCGGAATGCGGCATATGTGATATCTGCCTTTCTAAAAAAACAAAGCCCGGTTCAAGCTATCAAGCGTATTTTACAAAGATCAACCGGCTTTTCAAGGACGGTCAATTCCTTATCACGGATTTGCCCAAACACGTGAACACCAGGGAAATTGAGGAATATTTATTTATATTGCGCTGGTTAAAAGACAACGACTACCTCGTAGAAACCAAAGAGGGATACTGGCAATGGAAAAAAGAAAAACAATCATAATCGGCATCACCGGCCATATCATTTCCGACCAGAGAATCATCAGAATTGCGGGCACGCTTACCGAGGCCAATTTCAGGGTCATTGTTTATTACCGGCATTTTTTCAAGTTCAGGCCGGTACAATCAAACAACACTTTTCCATTTGAGGTGAAAGCAATCAAGAGCCTGTTCAAAACAGGGGTCTTGTTTTACCTGTGGTATAATGTGCTGCTCTTTTTCAAGATCCTTTTCAAGCGGACTGAGTACCTGTACGCGGTCGACAGTGATACCTTGCCTGCATTCACCCTGCTGTCCATACTTAAACGCAGGCCACTTATATTTGACTCACATGAATATTTTTCAGAAGTACCGGAACTAAGTTCCTCCCCTTTGAAAAAGAATATCTGGCATTGGGTGACCCGGATGGGTGTGTCTCAAAGCAAGGCTTGTATCACTGTGGGTCCGGAACTCGCGAAAGTTCTGGAAAAAACTTACGGCAAACCATTTACAAACGTACGTAACGTACCCATGTACAAGGCTTTCAAGGAAATTGAAAAAACCGGAAAACCAATTATCCTTTACCAGGGTGCACTGAACGCCGGGAGGGAACTCGAGCTGTTGATAGACACCATGAAAGACCTGCCTGAATTCCACTGCATCCTCGCAGGGGAAGGCGACCTCAGCCAGGCATTACGGGACAGGGCGGCATCCTATCAGCATATTGAATTTGCAGGACTCTTGTCACCGGAAGCGTTAGGCGAACTGACAAAAAAATGTTTCGCGGGTTATAATTTACTGGCAGCGGAAAGCCTGAGTTATTATTATTCACTCAGCAATAAATATTTCGATTATATGCACGCTGGCATTCCATCTATTTCATCGCGTTTGCCGGAGTACATGACGCTCAATTCTGTTTATCAATGCGGAGAATGTATTGGCAACAACAAGGAAGAGC
>JANWHK010000029.1 GCA_025450395.1 Bacteroidia bacterium | reverse complement strand
GCCATCTCATGAAAATCAAATCGAGCAAGGATATTTTCACCTTTGAAAGTATCGCTGAAAACCATAAACCAAGCGGCACAAAATAAAGGAAAATAAAAAAGACGATGATGACGATGATGACACCACCGGCGCCAACCCAAAAGCGTGGTACTTCTGATTGTAATATGCTTAATATGCTCATATTGATTTCTGTTTAACTGTAATTTTATTGTTCTCTATTTTAATGATCTCTACCCATGCCCCGGTTTCAATGTGTTCACCCATAGAAGCGGCTTCAATATTCTGTTCATTTATGACCGCTTTTCCATAAGGCCTGAAGGCGCTTAGTGCATATCCTGAATCCCCTACCTTGACATCCGGCATTTCGTTGACCTTGCCCTCAATATTCTGATGCAGTGAAACCCTTTCCCATACACCACTCTTGACTGCAATGATGATACATGCGAGCAACAACAGTATAAGTCCGCCCAATGCCAGGTGACCTGATGTTTTGCCATATTGTTCATATATCTTGTACAAGGCATAAAACCATGCCGCACCTCCAAGTATACCTGTGATAAATCCGGGTGTGACAAATAACTCAAGCAAAATGAGTATCAATCCCAAAACGATCAATATAATGATAAGTCCTGTTGCCATATCGGTTAATTTAACTTGTCAAGGTCTGGTTTAATGCCTGCTTGACAGCCTCAAGGTTGGGTATGTCGCTTGAATTTTCCAGGACCTCCGCATAACGGATAATGCCTTCTTTATCGATGACGAAAGCAGAACGTTTTGCCACTCCTTTCATATTCTGGCCAAACAGTTCGTATTGTGAACCATAAATACCACATACTTCCTTGTTGAAATCACTCAGCAAATCAAAATTGAACTGTTGCTCCTCCTTGTATTTTTTGAGGGAATGAAGTGAATCCACTGAAATGCCGAAAACCCTGGCATTCAGTGCGGCATAATTGCCAATGTCATCCCTGACGCTGCACAATTCCTTTGTACAAGTAGAAGTGAATGCGAACGGAAAAAACAAAAGGACAACATTCTGGCCCCTGAGTTCTGACAATGTAATCGGTTGCTTGATGGTATCAAATAGTGTAAAGTCGGGAGCGATGTCCCCGGGTTTCAGGCTCATAATAAATTTTTATTGACTTAAGATTGCACGAATGTAATTATATTTGATTTCATTTGTACAAATATTTTGAAAATTCGACAAAAGATATGCATCGGGGTACTAATCGTTTTCGCTGTGGTAAATGCATTCAAGAGTGGCGCTGTTTTTTTAACAAGTCCATATCACCCGATCGATTTAAGGACTTATTACCTGGCTTCCAAGTCATTCTTCAAGAACCAAAATCCGTACACTGACAGCGCGCAGTCTGTCACGTGGGAGGAAACAAGCCAAACCGAGCGGAAGACCTGGCATAAAAAAACAGGTTTCCCGCATGCAACAGTCGTATATGCACCGCAATTCCCATGGTTTTTTTCCATCTACAGCTTCCTCGATTTTACCACGGCCAAATGGTTTCAGTTCGCCTTAAACTTCCTGGCCCTGTGCTGCATTGTATTTTACCTCAAAAAACTTGCAGCGGGAATTCCCTATCATATCATCATTTTATCCCTGATGGCCTTCAGGGGAACATGGTATGCCGTAGAATCAGGGCAACCCATGCTGCAAGTTTTAGCCGTTTGTTTACTCTCGCTTTACCTGGTCGAAAAAAAGAACCTGAGCTTCTTGCCGGCACTCTTGCTGGCCTTTGTGAGTTTCAAGTTCACCCTGCTGATACCGTTCGTGATCTACCTGGCCTGCCTCAGGCATTTCAGGACCATTTCAATCTACATATTCCTGGTCCTTATATTCAATACACTCGCATTGATATTTACGCAAGACCCCAACGCACTTATCGCGTCATGGCAGGACAATATTTCAAGACTCTGGAATTATACGCATAGCCATGACGAAATGAATTCACTGAAAACCATTTCCACTTCAATCTCGGTGTGCCTGAATTATTTTCTTGATATCCCTGCAGCTGCCATTAAAGCCATGAATTTATTTTTCCTCGTCACCGGATATGTATTGGCTGTTTATACAGGAATCAAAAAATCTGCCAGGGGAGGCATGCTGATTGCCTGTCTTACCGGCTTGTGTTTTGGTCACCATCTCTTATATGATTTAATGGCTTTCGTTTGTTTTCTTGTGATGGCGCGGGATGGCAAATCAGTGAACAACATCTTGTTTTATGTATTGGCCATTCTCCTGATGATACCCTTGGGAACATTTGCGAATTTGTTCAATATGCAGGAACTCAATTTTGCAGCGCCCATTTGCCTGCTCGCTTATTTTGTTTTTATAACACAATACTATTTGCGCAATAAAAACAGGGCGATAAAAAACCCGAGCTGAACCAGGTAGATCACCAATGATAGTTTATTGGCAGGTATCTTTATCGATTTGCAATAAAGATATTGCATGAGCAGTCCGGATATAAACCAGCCTATATAATTATGTACAGGCACGGCACCTCCATTCCATGACCACAAGCCGTACTTCACTGCAAAAGGTTCAAGGAAATAATCCAGCAGCACCATCAATGAAGCCGCCAGCACGCTGATGAGAAAAATATCCTTTGCTATCATTTCCGCCACCTGCCTGCTGATATAAATGGTGGTAAACCAATATGCCATCATGATGAGCGGCACTTCCCAAAGTTTAAACCCGAGTGAAGATCCGTACTGGAAATATCCAAATATATAACCCGTCTTCACTCCTGCCACTTCAATTAAAAATCCGCAGGATGATATCAGGAATACAGAAAATACAAACTCCCTGGTCCATTTTTTATGAAAACTCAATAATACAAAACACGTAAATAAAAGTACAGGCCAGATCAGTAGTTTTACGATACTGGCGGTCTGGGGAAAAAGTAACCCGATGACACCGCTAATATACACCGCAGCAATAATCCAGCCTGCGGTCATAGGTTTTATTTTCACTGCCATATCCCTATTTGATGATCAGGTCAGTGATGGCCTCATAGCCAAGTCCTTCATTGATGAGTTGCACCGCTTTATCCTTATTGTAAATAAATTCATTCTTGACAATGGATGAGTTAAAATAGACCACCAGTTCCGTTCCTTTCAGGTACATGGAAGTCGTATGTTTTGCAATGGTTTCCCCCATGATCTCCCTCCATTGTTGCTTGACCGCACTTTCCGTGAGACCCTTGTGGATGCGTTTATCACCTGTCAATAATTGCAAGGCTTCGGCAATGGTAAACTGATGGTTAATTTTCTTGCTCATTTCCGTCGAATTACAACGCTACAAAATTGATGTTTTTATTTCCATTTTCAAAATGTTTTCTTACGCGCTCGGGATGTGTATCTGTAATGATAATCTGACCGAACTCATCGGTGCACACCAGGTCAATGAGTTTCTGAGCGCGCTCTTCATCAATTTTTTCGAACATGTCATCCAGTAATAAAATAGGTTGCGAGCCGAGTGTTTCGGATAAGAACCGGTATTGTGCAAGTTTGAGGGCGATGATAAAAGACTTGCTTTGTCCCTGTGAACCGAATTTCTTGAGCGGGTAACCATTGATCTCAAATTCTATATCATCCCTGTGAATGCCCGTTGTAGTCCTTTCCAGGGCAAGGTCCTTGTCTACTGACTGGTTTAACAGAGTCTCAAAATCCTGCAGTATCAGGTCGCTCTGATATTTAAACACCACCTTTTCACTGCCTGAGGAAATGCCGGGATATATCACGTTAAAAAAATCATTCAGTTTTGCGAGCACTTCCAGTCTTTTTTCATAAATGTAACGTCCCGCCGGTATTAATTTGGCATTGAACCCTTCAATGATAATGCCGTCAAAGTGGCGATGCTGTGCAAATAATTTTAACTGCCTGTTGCGCTGCTCCAGGACTTTCTGGTATTCCGAAAGGCAATTCAGGTACACGCGGTCGGTCTGGCTGATACATATGTCCAGGAATTTTCTCCTGACTTCACTGTGGCCGATGACAAGTTCTATATCATCCGGCGTGATCATGATGACATTGATGAGCCCTATATGGTCGATGAGTTTTTCGTATAACTTGTCATTTTTCTTCAGCTTTTTCTTTTTACCCTGTTCTATCTGCAACTGCAGGTCAATCTGCTGACCGTTTGAAAACACGGAGTTCAACGCGCAGATATCAGCACCCTGCCTGATGAGCTGGTAGTCAATCGCGTTAAAATAACTTTTGCAGGTACTCAACATATAAACAGCATCCAGCACATTGGTTTTACCCGCACCGTTCCTGCCTGTTATACAGGTGATATCCGCATCAAAATTTACTTTTAAATCGCTGTGATTTTTGAAGTTATGTAGAGCCAGGGAGTTTATACGCACTTTTTTGTATTGATAAATTTATTTGATTACTTTTGCCGTAATTTTAAAAAATAGAATATGGCCAAGGCTGCAAAAATAAATTTTAATAAGGAAACTTACCTCAGGTGGTATGAAATAATGTTACAGGTCAGGAAATTTGAGGAAAAATCAGCACAATTATACGGACAGCAAAAGATCAAGGGATTCTGCCATTTATATATAGGACAGGAAGCCATCGTGGCCGGCATGGTCAGTGCCACTACGAAAGATGACAAATTCATAACAGCCTATCGCGACCACGGACATGCGCTTGCATTGGGCATGAGTGCAAATTCAGTAATGGCTGAACTTTACGGTAAAAGCACAGGTTGCACAAAAGGCAAGGGAGGCAGTATGCACCTGTTCAGCAAGGAACATAATTTCATGGGAGGTCACGGCATTGTCGGCGGACAGATACCCCTTGGAGCAGGTGTCGCCCTGGCTGAACAATATCTTGGCACAAAAAACCTCTGTGTCTGTTTCATGGGGGATGGAGCGGTAAGACAGGGAGCGCTTCACGAGACTTTCAATATGGCCATGCTGTGGAAACTGCCTGTCATATTTATCTGTGAAAACAATGATTACGCCATGGGTACATCGGTAGCGCGGACCAGCAATGTGACTGACATTTATAAAATCGGTTCAGGATATGACATGCCATCTGTCCAGATAGACGGGATGAAATGCGAAACCGTTCACGAAGCGATCGCGGAGGCTGCAGACAGGGCAAGGAATGGAGAGGGACCAACATTCATTGAAATAAAAACCTACAGGTACAAGGGCCATAGCATGAGCGACCCGGCGAGCTACAGGTCAAAGGACGAGGTAGGAAAATACAAGAACCTGGATCCTATAGAAACCACTAAGCAAACCATACTTAAAAATAAATACGCCACAGAGGCCGAACTGGAACAAATGGAGGAGAAAATCGTGGACATAGTGAACAAATCCGTGGAATTTGCGGAAAACTCTCCTTATCCCGATCCATCTGAACTTTATTCAGACGTTTATGAAGGAAATTACCCTTATATTATGGATTAATGATAAAAAGTATTATTTTCGCAACCTTTTTTTAGAGATTTTAAACATACAACATGAGCAATAACGATCTGAACGATAACACGGAAGAACAATTGGAGTATACCGAACAGGAAGAAACCAGCCGTGCCCCTTCCGGCATGAGTCTTTTTGCAGACAAGGTAAAAAGGTGGCTCAACTCTCAGAACAAAGCGCTGACATACGGTTTAGGCGCGATTATATTGCTGGTTACAGGATACTTATGTTACCTTTATTTTTACCAGAATCCAAGGGAAAAGGAAGCTACCTCTGCCATTTATAAAATGGAGGCTCTTTATGATGTGGATTCGTTCAAGCTGGTATTGAAAGATGCCCCTAAATTAGCTGATAAATACAGCGGGACCAAGGGCGGAGAACTGGCTGCCTACATGGCCGGAACAGCTTATCTTTACACAGGAGATTTCAAGAATGCCATAAAATATCTTGAGGAAGTGGATTTCAAGGACCATGTCATGAAAATCCAGGTTATTGGTGTGCTTGGAGATGCATATATTGAAAGCAAGGACCTTGAAGCGGGTTTGAAACACTACCTGAAAGCTGCAAAAGGAGCCAAAACTGATTTTGCTGCGGTATGGTGGTATAAAAAGGCTGCAAGAGTGTACGAAAAGAAGAATGAATGGAAAAAAGCCCTTGAATTATATGAGATCATCAAGAAAGACCACCGTGAAGATGACGGTGCGATTGAGGTTGATAAATTCATAGAAAGATGCCGGGCTAAAATCGGCGAATACTAAAAATGTCAAGCATTTTAAAAAACCTTTCCGACCATCACCCCGATATTCCCAATGCCGAAGATTTTATCTTTGGCATTGTTGTTTCTGAATGGAACACAGAGATCACACAGGCCCTCCTGGATGGTGCTTTGGAAATACTAAAGAAGGCAGGCGCAAAGGATAACCAAATCAAAATCAAGTATGTGCCAGGAACTTTTGAGTTGCCGTATGGCGCACAGGAACTCATTTTATCTGAAGAGGCTGATGCAGTGATCTGCCTCGGATGTGTGATACAGGGTGAGACCAGGCATTTCGAATTTATCTGCAACGCCGCAGCGCATGGCATCATGAATGTCAGTCTGGAACATGCTATTCCTGTGATATTTGGCGTATTGACGACGGATACCCTTGAACAGGCAAAAGACCGCAGCGGCGGCAAACATGGTAACAAAGGAATTGAGGCAGGCTTAACTGCTTTAAAACTAGTGCATTACTAAAAAACCCCTATTTTATTTCCGCCATATTGACATTGTTTGTCATTTTATTGCCATTTTATTTTTAAAAAAAACGGCTGGAGTTTGTAATCCTTAATTATTTTACTAGTTTTGGAAGTTGAAAACCAACATATCATCATTATGGAAAAAAAATACAACATACTTGTCTTATTAAGTTTTATTATGCTTGCCTTTGTGACTCCCACAAATGCACAAATAAATCTTGCACCATCCGCCACAGCGACCTGTAATACCACCAGCGGTGGTACGACGACCGGTGGAGGATGGAACTGGAACCAAATCAACAACAACACGATTTCAGGCTGTGGCAACCAGGAAGCTTTTATCTGGACCCAAACCCCTCCGGCCAGTTCTGATGAAATGACCTGGACATGGACCTCAGCCAAAAGCATCAACAAGATCATATTTTATAATGCCATGACCAGCAATCCGGGTCGTACCATGACCGGTTGCACCATACAATACTGGAATGGCAGTGCCTGGGTCACTTGGTATGCCACAGCAAACAACGCACTTCGCGAACAGTGTGTAGACTCCGTTAGCTTCCCCACAGTTACAACTACGGCCTTAAGGATTACCAATGTGAAGATGGTGACTACCGGGCAACAGTCCAATCCAAACTGGAGGGAAATCCATATCATCAGCGGACCAAGCGTTGGCAATGATGCAGGCGTTTCTACCATGGGCCCGCTTGATTTTTGCAGTAATACCCAGAATCTCAGCGCCAAGGTATTCAATTTTGGCAAAAAGAAGCTGGACAGTTTCAGGTTATACTGGAGTATCAACGGCGTTCAACAGACACCAAGATATGTAACATCCAGTCTCGCAAGTGCTAAAGACACCTCCCTGCTTTTGATTTCTTCCTTTTCGTTCACAAATAACACAACCTATAAATTCAAGCTTTGGACTTCCAAGCCTAACGGAACAGTTGATTCAGTAGCTGCAAACGATACCTTGAATTACACATTGAAATTTTTTGGCAATCCACCACCACCTACAACGACCAACTTTATACAGTGCGGTGTAGGGCAGCCGGTATTAAGCGCAACTACTGGTGTTAATACAGACACCATCATGTGGTATAAAACCCCGACAGGTGGTTCCCCTATAGGCATGGGAAAGAATTTCCTCGGACCAAAAATTTCTGCCACTACAACCTTTTATGCCCAGGCCTTCCGGTTTGCCGCAAAGAGTGTACTTAATAACGGCTATTCAGGTAATATTGTGGTATCCTTCAACTATTCGGCCTATAACGGGAACTATTTTGATGTGTCAACCACCAGTCCACTGAATATTGACAGTATTACTTTCAGGGTATATCTTAGCAATCCCAGCATGAATTACCTGCTATATTACAAGACAGGGACCTTTTCCGGATTTGAAACGAATGCTGGAGCCTGGACCAAAATCAGCGGAGGTCTTGGACGCTGTTTTACAGCCGGAGGACAAAACTTTATCAAGGTATCGGCCAAGGATATACTCCTGAGCCCAAGCCAGGTTTATGGTTTTTATTTCACAACGGATCCCAGCAGCGGCGGCGGAAATGATATTTACATGAAACCGTCTACTGCCAATACCTCCAATGCTGACATGTCAATCGTAGGCGGTAAATATGGTTATGGATTGTTTAGTTCTACCAGTTTTGGACCAACCTATACCATCGACTGTGAATTCTCTTATAGCAAAGCCTGTATCAATCCTACAAGATCAGCATTGGTTGTTACTGTTAAACCACGCCCTACAGGTTCTGATATAGTGAAAGGCGCTACATTCCAGGGACAATTCAGGGTGGGTGACATGACCGCCCCTGACATCACTGAAGCCGGCAAGACCATCATTTATGACATGGCTCCACCAACAGGGTTCAACAATGCGGGACACGGTTCCACATGGATTGTAAACAACACCATTGCCAGGACCAGGTATGGTGTCCTGGTGCCTGCCACTGAGTATTCTGTTGCTGCACCGTCAAGCGGAGGACCTGGTACGATTACCTTTATACCTAAATCCTTTTACGTTGACAGTTTCATCACCTTCTATATCAACTACTCGGACCTGGGTCCTTATTTCTGTGATTCAACAGTTAAACGCACAGTGATAATCGCTCCTACTCCAAGACCTAATTTCAAGTTCCCTACATCCATCTGTTTAGGTGATGCCGTATTATTTGACAATATAACCACCATACAGTCCGGAAATGCCACCTATACCTGGTATTTTGGCAATGGAGACAGTTCTGACCTGCAAAGCCCTGTTTATGAATACAAAGCTCCAGGCGTATATTCTGTAAGACTGGTTGCAAAAAGCTTCCCTTGGAATGTACTCCACGATACGACCATCACGGTTGAAGTCGGTGAAATTCCTACCACACAGTTCAGGGTCAATAACAAATGCCAGGGACTGCCTGTCACATTCCAGAACCAGACTGTGGTCGCCAATGGAACCCTGACTTATGACTGGGATTTTGGAGACGGATCTCCACATAGCAACACGACCAACCCTTCACACTTATACGGTGTACCGGGTGGATACAAGGTGACCCTGGTAGCCACTGCCAACGGATGTGTTTCAACCCTCGTGAAGACCGCTTATATGTTTGCCCGTCCGGTTCCAAATTTTGCAGCACCTCTTGCACCAATCTGTGCCAAAACAGATGTATTTTTGCCTAATACATCTACCATTTCACTCGGTGAACAGGGAGCTTACTGGACCTTTGGCGATGGCACAAGTTCCACAATGTATGACGGAATGCACGCATATAATGGTCCAGGTACTTATTCAGTAAGATTATTGGCTGTATCTGAATTCGACTGCAAGGATTCCATCACCAAATCAGTGACCATCAAGCCTACACCGGTACCTGACTTTACAGGCAACCAGTTCTGCGGAAAGATACCTACAATATTCACCAACAAGACTGTAGAAGTAGTGTCTAGCCCGGTATACAACTGGACATTCAGTGACAACTTCGCCTCAACACAGAAGAATATCACACGCTCATGGCCATATGAAGGTCCTTTCAGCGCCACTTTAAAAGTCACTTACACCAATGGTTGTGTCGCTTCCTTAACAAAGGACTTCAACATACTGATGCAACCTAAGGCTGACTTCACCGTACAGGATGTCTGCTCAGGTGAAACTGCCAATTTTGTCAACAATTCCAAAGGTGACAGAGGCGGCATAGAGTATAACTGGGATTTCGGAAACAGCACAAGTTCCACCATACCGGCTCCGACAAGGTTGTACAACCCGCTCACCACCACTACCTATACAGTGACACTGATAGCCTCATATCCTGCAGCCTGCAGTGATACCGTCAGGAAAACCATCACTGTCAGTGAGTCCCCGATCTGCGACTTTACATTCAAGGATATGGGCCTGTTAAACCTCCAGTTCACTCCAAGCAATACCACATACGCAAAATATGAATGGTTCTTCGGTGAAGGCGGAACTTCAACTTCAAATACCCCAAATTACAAGTATCAATATACCGGTAATTTCAATGTCACCATGCACATCACCAACCTGGCCGGTTGCAGCTGTGAGATCACCAAACGCGCCAGTGCTACCACAGGTGTCAACTCTCTGGCAAATACCAGTGGCATAAGTATTTACCCGAATCCTAACAATGGTACATTCACTGTCACCAATGCTGATAACCAAGGCATGAAGGTGGAAGTGTTCAATGTGCTGGGAAGCAGGATTTACAGCAAAACATCTGCAGACGGCTCCTTGCTGGTGAACCTTGAAGACCATGCAAAAGGCTTCTACCTGGTAAAAGTGACTATCAACGGCATGACTACAACAACTAAAATTACCGTTAACAACTAATCAGGATATTTTATTTAAAAAAGCCTTCCCATATAAACGGGAAGGCTTTTTTATGCCTGAATATTTCGTATTAATTTCATCATTATTTGGCACTTGGCTACCATATTCAAAAAGGGGAACATAATTGTTTTGTCATTTTAAATGCATATAAATAAACAATCCATTGCTTTAACCCAAAAAATATTTACTTTTGGAACTTGAAAATCATCAAACATACTTTCGTTATGAAAAATAAATACAATATAATCGTATCGTTCAATTTTATTTTACTCTCTCTTTTTTTCTTTCAGGCCAAGGCACAGACAAATTTAGCTTTGACAGCTACGGCTACTGCATTCACAACTGACCCCAATGGCCTCTACCAATGGAACATGATCAATGATGGCAATTATGGCACATGCGGAACGCAACAGTCATTCATCTGGAATTCAAGTGTAGGTGTACTTCCCAATCAGTCCATGACCTGGACCTGGACAAGCATCAAAACAATCAATAAGATCGTGATTCACCACGCCCAGGATAACGCAAGATTTTTAACAGGTGGGGAGGTCCAATACTGGGATGGTTCGACATGGGTGAAACATTATGTATTTTCAAATCTTACCATGCAATGTATCAACACCATCAACTTTAATGCGGTGTCTACTTCGGCCATCAGGATTACGGATCACAGGGCGACGGGAACAGGGCAGCAAACCAATATGAATTACAGGGAAATAGAAATATTCGGCCCCAATGTGAACAATGACGCTACAGTTACTTTTTTAACATCCCCAAATATATGTTCCTATACTCAGCCCATTCTTGCCAAAGTAGCCAATGTAGGCAAAAAGAAACTCGATAGTTTCAGGCTGTCATGGTCTGTTAACAATGTATTGCAGAACGTTTTCTACATCAAATCAAGCCTCGCTACCGGAAAAGACACTTCACTCACACTTTCTTCATCTTATGCATTAACTGCAAATACAACATACACTGTCAGGGCATGGACATCCCTGCCCAATGGCCAGGTTGATTCGACACCTGCAAATGACATGATGACCGTCGTATCCAATTTCCTTGGCGATCCCACTCCTCCTACTACCACAAATTTCATACAGTGTGGAAACGGGAATCCTATTTTAAAATCGGTGACCTCTTCTCCTGCCGATTCGACGGCATGGTTTGATGCGGCTGTTGGCGGTAAATATTTAGGTGTAGGGTCAAACTTTAAAGGTCCTTACATTACCCAAACCAAAACATTTTATGGGCAATCGCTGAAATACGGGCCGAAAAACAATAATTTATTGCTTACCAATGCCGGCGGGTTTGTCGTATCCAATAACCTGGCGTTTTACAATGGCGCCATGTTTGATGTCAGTGTTGCCAGCAGCATCGTTCTTGATAGCATCACTTTCCGGATAAGGGATAACAACCCGCTAACGAATTACTTGTTCTATTACAAGACCGGCACCCATGCAGGCTTCCAGACCAATGCCGGGGCATGGTCCCAGATAAGTGGAGGTAAAATCAGGATTATGGTAGTGAATGGCTTGTTTTTCGCCAGGGTTCCTGCTAATAAACTGGTACTTACAAGTGGGCAGGTATATGGTTTTTATTATACAGTTGACCCAACCACAGGCGGAGGTAATGACATCTATGTCACAGGTGGCGCACTTCTCACATTCAACACAGAATTTACATTATCAGGCAATTCCATACTTTCCGGTTTATTCGCTACATCAGGTACGGGTTATTCGGCCAATGTGGAACTTATGTATACCAAAGTCTGCACAAACCCCACACGGACACCTCTGGTTGTGACTGTCAAACCAAGGCCTACCGGTGCAGATGTGGTCAAGGGTTCTACGTTCCAGGGCCAGTTCAGGGCAGGCACCCTTTTTACACCCGATGTCACTGAAGCAGGAAAGACCATCATTTATGAATTAATTCCTCCAACAGGATTTGCAAATGCAGGACACGGTTCCACATGGGTCGTCAACAACGTATCTGCAAGGACCAGGACTAATGTTCTTGTTCCTTCCACTGACTACTCTGTTTCTCCTCCATCCGGCAGCGGACCGGGCACCCTCACCTTTACGCCTAAATCCAAGTATATTGACAGCTTCATCACCTTCTCCATCAACTACTCAGACCTGGGTCCATACTACTGTGATTCAACTTTGACCAGGACAGTGGTCATCGGACCAACGCCTTGGACAAATTTCAAGTTCCCGACATCCATTTGCCTTGGTGATAATATCTTATTCGATAATTTGACCACTATTTCTTCCGGGAACGCATCCTATACCTGGTATTTCGGCAACGGAGACACCTCTGACAACCAAAGCCCTGTGTATGAATACAAGGCCCCCGGTGTATATGCTGTAAAACTGGTAG
>JANWHK010000028.1 GCA_025450395.1 Bacteroidia bacterium | reverse complement strand
TAATTGTTGGTCGGAGACCAACAATGGCGTACAGGTGCTTATGACTTCTGTTGTAAATGACAATGGTTCCCAACATCGTATGTCGTACATCGTACATTTCCCCATACATCGTATGTCGTATGTCGTATATCGTATGTGGCCCTAGCCTTCCATTTTCTGAAGGGCCAGGAAATTGAAGTTTTTCAGATAATGGTTATGATCTGCCTTCCATGAGCATGTTGCATGAGGTCTGTTATTCTTGAATTCTATACTTTCCACAGTCATCAAAGGGCTGCCCGATTTTAACATGACCTGGTTACCAGTCAACAATGAATGCACCTTCACTTCATCCATTAATATATCAAGATCCTTATAATGAAAATCCGACTTATTCAGAACATGGCCATTAAACCAATAACATGAAATATTTTGACCATCAACAGTATTAACAGACATAGGGATAACACTGCCCTTTGACTTGACGATCATTCCTGGTTTTATTTCTGAAATTGAATCTATCATCATACCTATAATGTTTTATGCATTCAACCTGAATGAAATGCAAATAAGGGTATTTTTCTAAAATTCCAAAACCAAATTTTCTACAAATATTTAACTATCTATTTATCAACATATTATACAATATAAAATCAAACTATTATGCTCAATTTTGCCATTTTAACCTTATCAAATGCTTTAAGAAAGCTGGATTTTTTTTATCCAGACCAGGCTCCCGGCCAGATTTGATTTTTATTCAGAAGTCATCTCAAAATAACCTTTTAGCCAAAAAGATGTAAGTAAGTATCTGTTTCGTATTTATTTTATAAGACTAAGCAAGTTTTGCTTATTTTTGCAAAAAAATGTGGAGTGCCTTAGCAACTTTTTGTATTAGAAATCGCTTTTGGATGCTGGTTTCCTTAGGAGTCATTACCTTGGTTTTTGGTTTTTTCGCGCCAAAGGTTAAAATGACCTATGATTATGCCAAAATTATTCCCGCTGATGATCCTGATTTTATTGAATATGTTAAATTCAAGGCCACTTTTGTTGAAGATGGCAATATCCTGGTCATTGGCGTTCAAAGTCCTAAAATATTCGAGCTTGGATTTTTTAATGACTGGTATGATCTAAGCAACGACATTGAAAGGATTGACGGTGTCGAAAAAGTTGTTTCCATAGCCAAAGCTTATTCGCTGATAAGGAATGATTCATTGCATGAATTAACAATACAACCATTACTCAATCAAAAATTCAAGACCCAGGAAGAAGTTGATTCCTTTAAAAGATATTTAGGTTCACTTAAGTTTTATGAAGGACTTTTATATAATCCTGACAGCAATGTAACCTTGATAGCTGTAACCTTAAAAAAGAAGGAACTGGATAGTAAAGCCAGGATACCACTGGTGCAAACCATTGAGGCACGCGCAAATGCATTCGGCCAAAAACACGAATGCCAGATGCATCTATCCGGTTTGCCTTATGTGCGCACCATTATGAGTTCGAAGGTCGCGGATGAAATCAAGATCTTCACTTTCCTTTCCATCCTGATCACTGCCATTTTTATTTTTGTATTCTTTCGTTTTTTCAGTGCCGTAATTTTGTCCCTTGTCATTGTGATTATAGGTGTTATCGCCACATTGGGCTGCCTGGCCATGTTCAATTACAAAATCACGATACTTACCGGAATCCTGCCTCCGTTAATGGTAATTATCGGTATACAGAACTGTATCTACCTGATTAATGTATACCACCAGGAGTATACCAATCATGGCAATAAAATGAAGGCCATCACGCGCCTGATCTCGAAAAACGGGCTGCCATTATTCCTGACCAATGTGACTACTGCAGTGGGATTTGTCGTTTTCAGTTTTTCAGGCAGTGCGATGCTGGACCAATTCTCAGTGGTATCGGGTATCATCATTATGCTGGTATACGTTGTTTCACTGGTTTTTATCCCGATTGTATACAGCTATCTTCCACCGCCAAAACCAAAACATACAAAACATCTTGACGGTGTCAGGCTTAACAAGGTGCTCGACTATTGCAATTACCTGATATATAACAGGCGGAAAACCATTTATATCATTACGACAGTCTTGTTGTGTCTTTCAATCTACGGTTCCACCAGGGTCAGGAATCTTGGTTATGTGGTGGATGATTTACCTGCAGATGATCCGGTATTCATGGATCTGAAGTTTTTTGAAAGACATTTGAAAGGAACGCTTCCGTTCGAAATCAGTATTGACACCCGCATACAGGGAGGTGTAAAAGATTACGCAACTTTACAGAAAATCAACAGGCTTGAAAAGGAATTGCATAAATACCCTGAATTTTCCAAGCCCATGTCTGTTGTTGATATCTTGAAATTTGCCAACCAGGGCATGAATGATGGGGCAGAACAATATTTCATGGTTCCGAACGTGATCGATATTTCCAATATTGTGGATTACCTGCCCAAACAGGAATACAGTAAAAGCCTTATCAAATCGATGGTTGACAGCACATACAGGATAGCCCGTGTAAGTGTACAGATGGCTGATATCGGGTCGCAAAAAATGAAAGTGCTCACAAAATCGGTACAATTGAAGATTGATTCAATTTTCCCAAAAACAGATTATGATGTGAAGATCACGGGTACAAGTGCTATTTTCTTAAAGGGAAATGATTACCTGATTGAGAACCTGATACAAAGTATGATCTCCGCCCTGATTATCATTTCCATCATGATGGCATTCCTGTTCTTCAGCTGGAGAATGGTGCTGATTTCCTTAATACCGAATTTAATACCACTGATCATGACTTTTGGCATCATGGGCTTTTTTGATATCCGCTTAAAACCTTCTACCATTATCATCTTCAGTATCGCTTATGGTATTGTGGTGGACTTCACCATACATTACCTGGCCAAATACCGTCATTCACTTAAAAAACACAACTGGGACATGAGAATTGCCATACCTGAAAGCTTAATGGAGGCAGGGCCCAGTATCATTTATACCGCAGTCGCATTATTTGCAGGTTTTATCATCTTTGCAGCTTCCAATTTCGGTGGCACCGTTGCCTTGGGTGTTCTTACTTCCCTGGCGCTTTTATTCGGCATGTTCATGAACCTCGTTTTGCTGCCTAGTATTTTATTGTCATTGGAAAAAAGGATCAATGCCAAGAAGGAATTGGGTGTAACCCTGATCGAGATAGATCCTGAAGACATAGATTCTGAGGATGGCGAGGAAAAATAAGCCAATGTACGACATACGATGTACGATGTACGATGTGGGGAAACCAATTACCAATTACGAATTACGAATTACGAGTTACGAATTACGAGTTGGAAACCATCCAGGTTGCCAATACTTGCGCTTCGCTTCAAAACTTAAAGCGTAATAATACCCTGCATAGGGTATTGAAAGCACTTAAAGGCTTTAGGCCTTGCCTTCGATGTCCGATGGTGCAGATGACAGATTCCTTCCTTTCATGAAACTATACATATAAGCTATGGCATGTACTGCTGCGAATATGAGCGAAAAACCGAACAGGAAACTCGTGTCAACACTTTTATCCGAGTCAAGGATAAAGGCTACAATGATCAATAAGATGACCATTCCTAATCCAGTACCGGCAACCGTTTTATAGTTCTTCAGGCTGAACATGCCCTTGTTTAACACACTGTTTTTCATTCCGTAATACAGGTATAAATCAAAACCGATCATCATCCATACAATCAAACGTATCCAGGTGTCCAGTGGTAAAAACACCATCATGAACAAACATACCAGTACGCCTGCAATAGGTACAAACGGGACCAGCGGAGTCCTGAAAGCCCTTGGGGCTTCCGGCATTTTCTTGCGCATGATCAGGACACCAATGCAAACCAGGATAAATGCGAATAAGGTTCCGATACTTGTCATCTCTCCTACCACTCTTGCAGGAACAAACGCTGCGAAAAGACTTACAATCACCATGAATAATAAATTGTTTTTAGCCGGAGTCCTGAATTTTTTATGTACTTCTGAAAACACCTTTGGCATCAGGCCATCCTTGCTCATCGAGAAAAACACCCTGCTCTGTCCCATCAGCATGACCAGTATCACCGAGGCATATCCGCCTAAAATGGCCAATAAAATGGCATTGTTCAACCATGGATAGGCAGGCGTTATCATTCCTCCCGCACCCATTGGACCCATGGCCTCCACTGCAATTGCGACAGGAGCAATTCCATCTTTCCCGGCAAACGCCTGGTAATTGACAACTCCGGTCATGACATGGGCAAAAAGTATATAAAGTATGGTACAGATACCCAATGACAATAATATACCTATGGGCATGTCACGTTTGGGGTTTTTAGCTTCCTGGGCCGCAGTTGAAACTGCATCAAAACCTATATAGGCAAAAAATACGATCGCGGCTGCCCTGATGATTCCGGAGAATCCGAATTCCCCGAATTTTCCTGTATTGTCAGGTATGTAGGGAACGTAATTTTCCGGCCTGATATATTGCCATCCAACAGCAATAAATACCAACACAACCGTTACCTTCAACAGGACGATGATACCGTTAACAAATGCTGATTCCCTCGTTCCGCGAATCAATATCAAAGACATGATCATGACAATCAGGACTGCAGGTGCATTGATAATCCCGCCTTCAAATGGTGAAAGCATATAGGCATCATCGATATGTATGCCATAACCGCCTAGAAATTTACCCAGGTACCTTGACCAGCTGATTGAAACAGTAGCTGCTCCAACTGCATATTCCAATACCAGGTCCCAGCCAATGATCCAGGCAACAAACTCACCCATGGTAGCAAAAGAATAGGTATAGGCGCTTCCGGCAACAGGAATCATTGAAGAAAATTCCGCGTAACACAAACCGGCGAAAATACACCCGAAAGCCGCCACGAGGAATGAAATTGTAATTGCCGGGCCTGCATTCGCCGATGCTGCCAAACCTGTTATTGAAAATAATCCGGCCCCGATAATTGCCCCGATTCCCAGTGCAACGAGTCCCGGTGCTTTTAATGTCTTCTTTAATCCCTTCTCAGATTCTGAGGCTTCATTTAATAATATTGATAACGGCTTCCTTTTCCAAATTGACATGATTTTTAATTCTAATTAACTTTCAATAATAAACTTTTTTAGTTAACTAAACTACATGTACAAAATATCATTGGAAAATTAATTTAATCCTGCCTAAAGGTAATTTTGATGGCAATACCCACCTTTACAGGTATGCCATGCATCCTTCCAGGCCTGTATCTCGGCTGCATTTTAACCAGTCTCAGGGCTTCAGCGTCAAGATTTGCATTGCCTGATGATCTCACCACTTTTACAGATTCAACGAGGCCTTCCTTGTTGACAACATAATATACGAGCGTTTCACCCTCAATACCATCCTCCATTTCCTTTTCAGGGTAAATCTTGTTGTCCGTCATATATCTGATATACGCTTCATCCCCTCCTGTAAATTCAGGAAGTTGCTGCACAGTATTCGGTGCCCAGATCTTGTCGTCATCCGATCCCTTGCCTGCATTGTGCGCGTTTTTGGAATCGTTCCCTGAACTATCCGCCTTTTTACTATCTATCTCCTTTTTTGCAATTTCTTCGGCAGTAGGCGGAGCTGGGTCAAGTACGTCTTTTTTATCTGCTGCCTCCATCTCTTCAAATGCTACTGTCTCTTCTTTTACTATTTCAGGCGGCGGTGGTTTTGGTGGTTCAAAAGGGTTGATTGATGGTGGTGCCTGAAGAACATAAGTGACCGTGTCAAATATTTCAGGTTCCTTGTCTTTAAATAGTCCCAGGTGTTTGATAATGCCCGGTGAAACAACGCTTAAAATAAACAAGCCAATAGAAATGGATAGGGCTTTTAAAAGATTTTTCTGGTAGTTGCTCCTATGGAAAAAAGCACCGTAGTCCTTGTTCCTTCTCTCAAAAACTATTTCATTCATTGACTGATCAAAATAATTCATTTTACGCTCCATTAATGTGTTTACGGTCTTTAATACAATTTACAGGCCAAAGGTAAAAGATAAAGGACAAATATAAAACTGACCCTCATGTGGAATTCTTTCTAAAGCAAAAAACCCCATTTAATAAAACAGGGTTTTTTTGCTTTGAATATTTTTTATTTGATTAACTAATCATGGTTTTATCCTTTTTAAACAGATCCAGTACGATTGGAGCCGCAATACAGATGGTTGAATAACTACCCATGATAACACCTATCAATAATGCCAGGGAGAATCCTTTCAATGCCACACCGCCGAACAGGAACAATACCAATACGACGACGATTACTGTAACGGAAGTCATGATGGTTCTGCTCAAGGTCTGGTTGATGGCCGTATTGATGATCTTGGCTTTATCATGCTCAGATTTGTATTCATTCATGTTTTCCCTTATCCTGTCAAAAATTACCACCGTATCATTGATGGAATAACCAATGATGGTCAAAATGGCACCGATAAATGTCTGGTCAATTTCCAGGGCGAATGGCACTACACCATCCAACAGGGCAAAAATCGCAAATACCATCAACACGTCATGTATCAATGCAATAATGGCACCAACGGAAAAGCCTATATTCTTAAACCTGATGATGATATAAATGAAAATTGCCACAATCGAAGCGAAAATAACCCATATTGATTTAGTCCTGATATTGGAGGCAATGGTTGGTCCTACTTCAGAACTACTGAGTATGTCTTTCTTTGTCGCTTTAAACGGAGCCAGGGCCCTGATGACGTCATCCTCTATACTGTCAGCATTGACATTGGGTTCATTGATCTTATAGGTGGTAACAATTTTGTACCTGCCTTCAGTACCGATGGTTTTCACCTCGTTGCTACTTCCGGTCAAACCATTGTCCAAAGCCCCTTTAATCGATTCAG
>JANWHK010000027.1 GCA_025450395.1 Bacteroidia bacterium | reverse complement strand
GCCTCAGGCTGTCTATGATGGCTTTTGACAATCCCTTTTCGTGAAGCCTGTTATTGAAATACTGGCTGGATATGATCTGTTTCAGGTCCTGTTTGTCGGTAATTGAAAGGCTGTTTTTTGCTACGAGACTGATACTGTCACCCTGGTTGTTTTTAATGTCAAGCAGTATATCCGTTTTCTCTTCCTTGATGTCCTGTTTCGTTTTTGGGATATCATCCACAAAAATGAATTCATAATAGGGATTGTTTTCGATGTGGCGGCCCAGCGAGTTATACGGGTCGTGTATTGCTACCTTCACTGACTTGGTATCGCTGAACTGGTAATAGGATATCATGGCGATGGAACCGTAGAAAACCCCAATGAGTATGGGACCCAGCAAAGTCATGATGACAAATGATCTTTTACTGACCCTTGTGATATATTCGTGTTGTAAAATGAGCAGAATGTTTTTCATAATTTTTTTGGTGTTATTTGGTCACAAGCTGAATGAAGATATCATTGATGCTAGGCATAAACTGGTTAAAACCTATGATCTCGGACTGTTGCATCACGTAGCTTATGCATGCATTATGGGACATCTTGTCCAGTTGCAGGCTGTATTGGTAATGCCCGGCCTCGTCAGTCCCGGAACTTAAACATGTGATACCTTGTCCATCGAATGTAACAGGTTTTTCAGTGACCACTTCAAATCTGTCCGAGCGGAACTGACGTTTGATGTCCGACACCTTGCCATCGAGTATTTTCTCGGAAAGATGTAACAGGGCCATATAATCGCAAAGTTTCTCGACACTTTCCATCCTGTGGGTCGAGAAGATAATGGTGGTGCCGTCGCGTTTCAGTTCAAGTATGATGTCGGTCAGCAGCTCTGCATTCACAGGGTCGAACCCGCTGAAAGGCTCATCCAGTATCAATAAGCCAGGTGAGTGGATCACAGAAACAATGAATTGTATCTTTTGCTGCATACCCTTGCTGAGTTCCTCGATCTTCTTGTTTCGAACGTCATAAAGCTCCATCTTTTTAAGCCAACGGGCAGCTTTTTCTGTTGCCTCGCTTGAGCTTAAACCCCGCAGCCGGGCAAAATACTCGAGTTGCTTGACAACCTTTATTTTTTTGTATAAACCCCTTTCCTCAGGCAGGTAACCGATGTCCCGGATATGAGAAAGACTGAGTTTCTCCCGGTTAAGGAATACCTCACCTTCGTCAGCCTGGGTAATCTGGTTGATAATGCGAATCAGGGATGTCTTCCCTGCCCCATTAGGTCCCAGCAGGCCATAAATGGAGCCTTTGGGGACCTGGATGGATATGTTTTTAAGGGCCACTTTATCAGTGTAAAACTTTGAAACATTGCGGATTTCCAGTAAACTGTTTTCCATGGTTTGAATAATCAATGCAATACAAACTTAATATATAATGTGTTAAATCAATTATTCGATGTTACAGGAGTTTTATACGATGAGTAAAATCGAAAGGTATTTAAACCACAGAATAGGCCAATCACTCGTGCTACACCGATAGTTTTGAAAAAACTTTGAAAACTTAAATATTTGTTTATTTTTGTTGCTGGATGAAAAAAACAATCTGCCTTATCTCTGTCCTTTTCTGTTCGCAGTTATTTGTAAATGCCCAGAGTAGTATCGATTTTAATGATTATCAGCCTTTAAAATGCAAGGGAACTATTCCGGAAGATTTTAAAACTGAATTGTCAAAACTGGTTGAACAGGCAAAAAAAGGTGAGAACCAAACCGGTAAAACAGACAAAAAGCAAGAGGTGGAATTTGCCGAATTGTCCAATTACCAGCTTAACAATATACTTTTCAGCGGAAAGGTATTGTATGGCGATATCCTTACTGAATATGTCAACAAGGTGGCTGACGTCGTGCTTAAAAACGAACCTGAACTTAGGCAGAAAGTCAGGTTTTATGTTTTAAAGAATACAGACCTGAATGCTTATTCAACACAAAGAGGGATTATTTTTGTGAGTATCGGTTTGCTGGCCCAGATAGAGAATGAAGCACAGCTCGCATTTATATTATGTCATGAGGTAGTCCATTTCAGGAATAACCACAACCTCGAATCCTATAAAAAGAGGCAGGAATTGAGCAGTAACAATAATTCCATGAATGTGTACAACAGGCTGAGTAGCATATTGAATTATAGTAAAGAACACGAACTGGAAGCTGACAGGGAGGGTCTTGACCTGTTCCTTAAAACACCTTACAGCACGAATGAGTTGAATAACCTCTTTGATGTGATGTTGTATTCATACCTGCCATTTGATGAAATACCATTTGACACTTTGTATTTTAATGCCGGTACAAAATATGTATTGCCGGGGAAATATTTTTTAAAGGGCGTTTCCGATATTACGGCCGAAGAAGATGTATCGGATTCAATGAGCTCTCACCCGAATATCAAGAGACGCAGGGAAGCCATCAGGAATATACTGCTGACCAAGAATAATTCATCCGGGAGTTCCTTCATACTTTCAAGGGAAGAATTTGAGGTTGTGCAACATGCAGCCCGTTGCGAGCTTGCAATTGTCTATTTGCAGAACTCCGTATATGAAGAAGCGTTTTATTGCGGATACTTGTTGGAGAAGACTTATGGGAAGAATCTTTTTACAGAAAAGATAATATGCTCATCATTGTATGCCATGTCAAAACAAAAAACCAATGAGGATGAAAACTCGACCAAAAGGTATTACAGGAGAGAGAATACGTTTTCAGATGACAAGAAGGAGTGGGAAAAGATAGAGGGTGAATCACAGGCTGTTTATTATTTCATTGAAAAGATCACGGCCAAGGAATTAAATATACTGGCTGCAAGGAAAATGCTCGAATGTTATCATCTGTACAGGGATGATTTTTTCGCGTTAAGGCTAAACAGCCTGATAAAGAGTTTAGTGAATGTTTTTGAACTGGAGAAGAGTTTATTCCTCAAGGAGCCTGTTCTATCATCAGATACCACTGTCCGCCAGTTGAACCAGGCCGATACAGCCAGGGAAAATATCAAATTGTCTAAAATAGACAAGATAAAGAAAAACAAGGCTGAAAAGACTGACAGGTCAGATGGTGATAAAAATGGGGAATATTACAGGTATGCCTTTTCCGGATATTACGGGGATAGTATTTGGAAATCTCAATTTATCCGGTCGGGGGAAGCAAAAGAAAAGCGGGAGACTATCTCCTCCTCACCCGGGTATCGCAAGTATGCAAAAGCTAAGGAAAAAATCATCAGTAAATATGGAGAAGGCCTCAATTTAGATAAATTCATCATGTTGAATCCCTTTTATTCCAGTTATATCCAGAGATATTATTATTATGACAGTTACAGGATAAAGAATCCTGAACTTACCCCTTTAGAAGAAATAAGAATCGAACAGGAATTGCTGGGTTATTTTATGCAATATGCCAAAAAGCTGGAACTGGAAGTTGATATTATCGGGGTAAACCAGCAAACTGAGATTAGTACGGATCAGTTCAATGATTACCAGCAACTGGTCAACTGGTTTTCGGAAAGGATTGCACTCGGTAATGTGGGAGCATACACTTACAATGGGCAGTTCATTGAAAAGTATGTCAACCAATATGGGTATATAGGTTTCTGTTATGTGATCAATGTCAACAAAAGGCTTGAAATGGTTTTTATGTTGTTTAATCTGGAAACAGGACAAACCACATTCATATATGGGAAAGAATTGAAAAAAGGCAAACCCGACAGTGTTTACACCCGGATGATGATATATGATATCCTGCACCAGATCAAGCAGAGCCCTGACAGGATCAATAAATTGAAAAGAAAATATGACATTCAGGACTAAATATATTTTGTGCATTGCCCTCATGGCTTCCACCTTGACTGTCATCGCCCAGAAAAGGGCCGGGTATTTTGGCAAGTCAAATATTATCTCAGTGGAAAAGGACATCCACCTTGGGTCCCTGTTCGGACGTATTGGTAAATATAACGCCAAAGCTATAGCCTATCCGGGCATAAGACTTGAGCGCATCATCGGCCACCACGTCATGCTGGGTGTCTCAGTCGGTTATAGCCTTGGTGAGATGAGGGATGAAAACAATCAATTCTCGAATTCGGCTTTCCAGGTCGATTACAAAGGTTCGGCAATCGATGTGAGAAGTGGGTCAGGACTCTTGAAAATCAAGTCTTACACCTACCTTGTTCACCTGAAAAGATACAAAACGGGAAAGTCTATAATTCCGTATGGGAAGTATAGGTGCTTTGATTTTGGCATTACAAGCAACAGTGTGATTATTGGCAAAGACTACCGGTTTATGGATGGATTCGGATTTGAATACGGGCCTGAGAAAGAGATACGGATTAAATACAGGGAATTTGTTTTTGGATATAATTTGGGGAAGGTCTATAACCTTTATAAGTCAAAATGGCTGCTCGACATATCAATGGGAGTGAAGGTGAAATTCCTGTTGACAAATCTGTTTAGACCGAGATATAATGAATGGGCCATCAGGGCATCCGATGACCTATTGACCCAGCAGTTTTTAAAATTAAAAATAGGAATTAATTATGCATTTTAAGTTTCAATTGATTATATGGACAGTGATCGGTATGGTCTCATTCTCATCTTGCAGCGTTAAGGATGAGGAAATTTACAAGGTGGTAAAAACATCCTATTCCATTGAAGATGAAGCAGCCGGTGACAAGCAATTAAAGCTGGCGAAAACCAGTCCCACGCAGGATGTTTCAACATATCTTGCCCTTCATTTGGATCGTTCCAGGTATAACAGTCAAAGCGTGCTGACTATGTGGATGGAGGATCAATACAATGACAAGGATTATACTCTGGAGATCGTTACCAAAAATAATCTTTCTTATGGCACATATAAGACAGTGGATGACCAATACGATGTAACTGCAACAGACAAGGTGTATCTTGAGTTTGTAAAGGGTATTGACGGCTGGGGGCGTGACATGACCGTTTATTCAGAGAATAATATTTCATCCAATTTTTTCAAGTATGAAAACCTGAACGCCACATACGACCTGCTGACTTTTAGTGTTTCCTCGACAGAATCAGGAGGCAAGTTCAAGGCGAATCTCATAGGCCGGTTCAAGATCAAAAAATAGCGTTATTTCAGGTAATAGCTGTTGTTCAGCAAATTATTTGTGTACAATTGCAGCCTGGCCAGCAATTCTTTTTCCAACCTTGCCTGAATGACCTTTTCGGCATCTGTCAGTTCATATCTCGCAAGTTCATTTGGGGTAAACTTATTGTGGATATGCATTTTAAAACCTTCGGGAAACAAGCGCAGGCAATACGGGTATTCAATTACCTGTGCCACGCCATAGTCCTTGTTGATGGCTATCCTGTTCTTAAGTTCGAATAAATTTACTCCCATTGAAAAGAAAGGCTCCTTCACCTGCCCGAGGTTCAATAGGGTAGGCATGATGTCGAGCTGTGAAACCGTAGCGCTGTCATTAATGCCGGCCTTAATGAGTTTCGGGGAATATATCAGCAGGGGAATTTCATATTTGCCGGTAGGGGAATAAAAGTACGCATTTTTGCTGTGAGAGGGATGGTCTGCAGTGATGATGAAGATGGTGTTGTCAAACCATGTTTGTTTTCGGGCTGCTTCAAAGAATTGGCTCAATGCGTAATCCGTGTATTCCACCGTTCTGTGTATGGGAAGGTCACCTCCTTTAAACACATTTTTGTATGCCTCCGGCACTTTATATGGATCGTGTGAGGTAAGCGTGAAGACTGAACTGAAAAAAGGTGTTTTTTTGCCTGATAATTCGCCTGCAAAATACTGGAGATAGGGTTCATCCCATATCCCCCAGTGTCCGTCGTAATCACCCTTCTTACTTGGGTATTCATTGCGGCTGTAATAACTGATCTCACCTGATATCTTCAGGAAGTTGTCAAAACCCATTGACCCTTTTTCGGCCCCGTAATAGAACGAGCAGTCATAACCGTTTTTAGACAGGTAATGGTGTGCGCCCTTGACCACATTGTTCTGGAAATTACTGTTGATATAGGGCACTTCCAGCAGTGAAGGAATAGAAGCAAATATGGCAGGCAGACTTTCAACAGAAGTAGTGCCGTTGCTGTACGCATTCGAAAAAACCAGGGACTCTTTGGAGAGGCTGTCCAGGAAAGGGGTGAACCTTTTTTCCTTGTTCAGAAAACCACAATAATCCCTGCCAAAACTTTCCAGGATGATAAGGACGAGGTTCGGTTTTGTTTTCAGTTTTAGCGTATTGCTTTCACGCTTGTATGGCTTCACTATTTCAATGCTTTCTTCATCGCTCATATAATGCAGTGGTGCAGGGACTGCGGAGGTATAAGAGGTGATGATCTGTGTTGGCGAATTGATGACGGCAGACACCCATCTGGGGTCAACAAACCGGATGGCATCGACACTCATGATGGGATAGGTAAAAAAACCACCGCGGGCACCGATAAATAAGAGCCCTGTGACCAGGAAAAAGGAAACCGTGGCATAAACCGGTTTTGGACGGTGCTGTATGGTCTTTTGCCCGGGGTAAAAGTAAAATATCAGGAACAATGTCAGGAGTAAGAGCAGGGTCAGCCACCAATAATTGTAAATATATGAAAAAACAGGGTTCGATTGATCGGAAACCAGCTGGAATAATTCGACGCCGCTCCTGCGAGTCTTGATCTTGAAGAATTCCATGTCGATGAAATTGAGGAGAATAATAATTCCAAGGCCCAGGGTGAAAAATAAGCGAAGGGTCAACTGGTATTTTTTATTTCCCGGATTAAAGGGCAAAAGGCTTAAAAGATGGAAAACAGAAAGAAAATAAACCATCGCCTGTATATCAAATAGGACACCACTTAAAAACACAATTGGCAATTCACCCATTGGGGCCCCTTTTAAGTAGGGAAAAAGGTAAATAATGAAGAGAATCCGACAGAAAGTGAGAAATAATAGGGCAAACAGGCATCTTTTGAACCAGGTTACGAGGTAATTTTCAATGAATATTTTCATTTGTCAACACTGCAAAAATGCAGAACTAAAGCCACATTTTTAAATTATTTAGAAAATTTTCCATATAATATTTGTGAATTTCAAAAAAAGACCTACTTTTGCAGTCCTTTTTACAAAAAAAGAACAGTTTAATAAATTATGCCAACCATACAACAATTGGTGAGAAAGGGGCGACAAACCTTAAATCTAAAAAGCAAATCTCCTGCTTT